>JABDGM010000034.1:0-1225 GCA_013286045.1 Planctomycetota bacterium
TTGCCGTCGCACGCTTCGCAACGGCCGCTTTGCACGTTGAAGCTAAAGCGGCCAGGTTTGTAGCCGCGGCGCTTCGATTCGGGGAGCTGCGTGTAAAGGTTGCGGATGTCGTCGAAGAGCTTGATGTAGGTCGCGGGATTTGACCGCGGCGTGCGGCCGATCGGCGATTGGTCGATGACGATGAGCTTATCGAGTTGATCGACGCCCTCGATGCGATCGTGCTCGCCCGGCTGCCCTTTGCCGCCCATCAGTTGCGTGAGCAGCGACTCGGAGATGATGTCATTCACGAGCGAGCTTTTACCGGAGCCGCTCGCACCGGTGATACAGACGAAGGCGCCAAGCGGGATGTCGACGTCGACGTTTTTGAGATTGTTGTGACGAGCGCCGATGACGCGAAGCCTTTTTGCGTCCGGGTTGTCGCTGAAAAGCCGCAATCGGCGTTCAGCAGGCACTTCGATTTTGCGTTTGCCGGAGAGGAACGCGCCGGTTGCACTGCGTGGTTCTTTGGCGATTTCGTCGGCGGTGCCAAGTGCGACGACCTCGCCGCCGCGGACGCCGGGGCCGGGGCCGAAGTCGACGAGGTGATCGGCGGCGCGCATTGTGTCTTCGTCATGCTCGACGACGACGACCGTGTTGCCAAGGTCGCGGAGTTCGGCGAGGGTGTCGAGCAGGCGCTGATTATCGCGCGGGTGGAGACCGATCGAAGGTTCGTCGAGGATGTAGAGCACGCCGACGAGCCCGCATCCGACCTGGCCAGCGAGGCGGATGCGTTGCGATTCGCCGCCCGAAAGCGTGGGGGCGGTGCGTTCGAGCGACAGGTATTCGAGGCCGACGTTTTGCAGGAAGCCGAGTCGGCCGCGGATTTCCTTCAACACTTCGGTGGCGATGAGCTTTTCGTTGCCTTCGAGTTTTAGCTCGCTGAAAAATTCGACGGCATCAGAAACCGCCAGGCTGCACACCTCGGGGAGTGAGCGGGCTGCCAGGTCGGCAAAGCGGTCGCTGGTCGTTTCTACCGTGACCGCGCAAGCCTGCGGATTCAATCGCCGGCCCGAGCAATCGGGGCAGCGGATGATGCTCATGTATTGCTCGAGTTTGCCGATCCCCGCCGTAGTTTTGCTCGTGCGGTATTTTTCCAAGAACTCTGGGATCAGCCCCTCGAAAGTACCGCCGTATTTTTGGGCGGCTTTGCCCGCTCGCCACGTGTAGGTGATGTGCTCTTCGCCGG
>JABDGM010000034.1:1235-41234 GCA_013286045.1 Planctomycetota bacterium
GCCCCAGAGCCAGATTTCTCGCTGCTTGGGCGTGAGATCGCCCCACGGCGTTGCGAGTAGCGTGTTCTCGGCAAAGCCGAGTTTGCGTTCCATCGTTTCGGCAACGCCGCGATAGATGTGGCGCTTCCAGCGGCCAAGGTCTTTCCACGGGCCGACGAGCTCGATGCAACCTTGTTCGAATGATTTTTCGGGGCTGGCGACGAGGCGTTCAGGATCGAAGCTGAAGAATTCACCCAGCCCATCGCACGTGAGACACATGCCCTGTGGGCTGTTGAAGCTGAACAGTTGCGGCGTGGGTTCGCCGAAGCTGATGCCGCATTCGGTGCAGGCGAATTGACTGGAAAGCACCATGTCGCCGGCCTGCGTACCGGCGGCGCGGCGCTTTCGACCGCGGGTTTCGGATTGCGGACTGCGAGTAGATTCGTCTTCATTTGAATCATCGGTTGGGAGCGTGGACGCCGTGGCTTGCTCGTCGCCCGTAGATTCATAGAACTGCGTGGCGATGATAATGCTGCCCTTGCCGACGGCAAGTGCTGAATCGACCGCTTCGGCCAATCGCCCGCGGACCGAGGGCGCCGCTTTGAGGCGGTCAATCACGACCTCGATGTTGTGCCGCATTTGGCGGTCGAGGGATAAATCGTCGGAAATGGCGACCATTCGGCCATCGACGCGAGCCCGCACGAAGCCTTGCTTGCGCAAGTCCTCGAAGAGGTCTTTGTATTCACCTTTTTGGCCGCGAATCACCGGGGCGAGGACGGCGAAATTAGTGCCGCTTTCCAGCGTCATGATTCGGCCGATGATCTGCTCGCGCGTTTGGGCCGTGATCGGACGTTTGCACTGTGGACAGTGGCCGCGGCCGACGCGCGCGTAGAGGACGCGCAAAAAATCGTAGATTTCTGTGATCGTGCCGACGGTCGATCGCGGGTTGTTACCCGAGGACTTTTGCGAGATCGAGATCGACGGGCTCAGCCCGCTGATGTGGTCGACGTCTGGCTTCGACATTTGCCCCAGGAATTGGCGGGCGAATGTGGATAGACTTTCCACGTATCGCCGCTGCCCCTCGGCAAAGAGCGTGTCGAACGCGAGCGAGCTTTTGCCCGAGCCGGAAACGCCGGTGAGGCAGATCAGCTTATTGCGCGGCAACACAACATCGACATTGCGAAGGTTGTGCTCCCGGGCACCTTTGATGACGATATCTGAAGCGGGCATCAATGCGCCGTGAGGTTACTGTCCTTATTGGCTCGAGGGCCTGCCCCCAACGCGATGAGCGTTCGCTGGCTCGAGCGCAAACTGTTAATTCTACGACTGAGCGGAAAGCGCGAAAAGGCGGCAAATTTTCCGCGGCTAACTACCTATTTATGAGTGCTATCGATCCCTACTACGAACTCCTTGACTTTGGCGACGGGCGCAAGCTGGAGCGTTTCGGCGAAATTGTGCTCAATCGGCCATGCCCTGCCGCGGAGCGGTTGACGCAGTCGCAGCCGGAGCTATGGGCCGGTGCGACCGCGCGCTTTCGCGGTCCGAGAACGGGCGATGGCTCCTGGACACCGAATAAAAAACAGTGGGAACCACCAGAGTGGGACTTCGTTCATACGGATACGAATAGTTTTCGTTTGCGGCTCGATGCGCTGCCTTCGGGGCAGGTTGGCGTGTTTCCGGAACAACGCGACAGCTGGAATTGGATTGCGAAGCAAGTCGGTCGCACTAAGTCGCAAGCGGGCGAAGGAGAGGCAAGCGGTCCGCTGAAAGTTTTGAATTTGTTCGCTTACACGGGTGGTAGCACGCTGGCCGCGGCTGCTGCGGGGGCGAGCGTCGTGCATGTGGATGCGGCGCAAAATATCGTTAACCGCGCGCGGGAGAATGCGGCGATCTCCGGATTGGCGGAGCGACCGGTGCGGTGGCTTGCTGATGATGCGGTGAAGTTTTGTCAGCGCGAGATCAGACGGTGCAATCAGTACGATGCGGTGATTCTTGATCCGCCTACATACGGGCACGGGCCGGGAGGCGAGCCATGGAAGGTTTTCGAGCATTTGTTGCCGCTGTTGCAGCTATGTGGTGAACTAACGTCGGCGCGTCGTGCTTTTATTCTTGTGACTTGCCATTCGCCAGGGATTGAGGCGGCGGAATTGGGCGCCTATTTGGCCGACGGGATTTTCGGGAGCTGCGCGCAACCGCCGGAGACGGGGGAGTTGTGCTTGGCGACGGAAGACGGACGGAAGTTGCCGAGCGGCGTCTATGCGCGGTGGCCTAATTAGGAAAATTCGGAGAAATGCTGATGATCGGCGCACCGCCGCTTCGCATTTCGTCGAGCATCGCGCGGAGATGCAGCGGATCCGAGGGATCGAGCTCGGCGAGCGTGGCGACGATCTCTTCCGCCATTTGTGGCTTGCGGAGTTTTTCCAGCGTCCACGCGAGTCCTTGGCCTGCTTCGAAAAAAGGCTGATTTGCGAGCTGAGAATACAGCAGCGGTTTCGGCATCTTTGCGCGGCGAAGAGACTGCAGGCCGAGTTGGTAGCCGGCGCCGTAGTGGGCGCGGGCGAGCGGGAGATCGCCGCTTGTGCGAGCGACTTCACCCAATAGCACATGAGCGGCGATGAACTCGGCGCAATCGGCGAGTAGCCAGCGGAGTTCGTCGAGGGCGACATCCATCTCGCCGGCTTCGATCATCAGCAGGACTTCTTCCAAATCCTCAGATCGCTCGAGAGCGCCACGCGGATGAACGAAAACCCAGCTACGGCCATCGGTCGAACGGCGCAGCGCGAGGCCGCCGGAAGGTTGTTGCGGACGACGCTGCGGCTTACGTTTGGCCAAAGTAAGAATTCTTAGACGGGATTAACAGGATCGACTGGATTCTGATTCTACTTGCAATCCTGTTGATCTTGTAAATCCGGTCGAAAAGAATTCGGGCCAAGTACGGCACGTCGCTATATGCTCTTACCGAGTTCGTAGATTTCCTCGGCATCGAGCACAGCGTCGTTGCTCTCGAAGAGCCGGCGAATTGCGGCCTTGTGGACTTTCATTTTCAGGCCGCCCACGCCGATGGCGCCATAGCACGTCTGGCCGTCGTGTTCGGTGGCTTTATCATGCGGAGCGATCCCGCCGATTCCGCCAGGCGGCACGGCGTTGAGATCGATCGCAACCTTCAGTTGTTTGCAGTCGCGTCGGACTGCATCTGGCAGAAGTTCGACGCCGGGAGCGCCTGCCGCGATGATTGCGACCGCATCATCGACTGCAGCGCGAACGGACTTTTCGCTTTGCGTTTCGCACGCGATCAAATTCGCGTCGGAAATCGTTTTGCAAATGCCGTCGCACACTTCCTGGGCGCGCGCCGCTTGCCGCGACGCAACTTTGACGATCGCGCCTTCGCGAGCCAACAATCGAACCACCCGTCGCCCCACCGCACCGGTGGCACCAAGCACGGTTGCGTGCGTCCCTTGCAGTGGTGAATGCTTTTTCGCGCTCAGCACGGCGGCCGCGGCGGTGGTGTTCGCGCCGTTCGAGTCGAGCATCAGCGAAACGCGCATCGGCCCGAAGAAGCACTTCTTCGCCTTCTCGAGCAGCGCTTCGCCGGCATCGACATCACTGCCGCCAATGAATACGGCAGTGTTTTTTAGGTCGGCGGGGCCGCGTGTGAACATAGCCCCGTAGACCAGGTCGCGGACCGCACCGGCGGTTACGCTGCCGTGGCGAAACACGTGTTCCACGCCGGCGTCCACGGCGACGACGCCATCAAACACGCTCGGTTGCGAATCGGTGTCTAGGCAGACAAGAATTTTTGCGAGGGGCATTTCTTCGACCATAAAAAACCCCCAGCTTCCGCCGGGGGTTAGTTTGAAAATCTCTCTGTCGTGGATTGCGACTAGAATCCCCGGAACGGATGGGCCGCCTTGTCCTTGCCGGCGATGATTTCGTCGATGCCGGGTTTGTTGCCCATCGCGTTTTTGAGCGCTTCCTTGGTCGCCTGGTAGTTGTAGTCGTAGATTTTCTTGTCGTCCTTGGCTTCCCAGTGGATGAAGACACCGCATACGCAGACGAAGTCTTCGGCTTGCTTTTTCGAAATGATGCTTTCGGCAACGCAGTCGGTCACCGCCTTGGCGACGGCGGCCTGGGCGGGGCCGAACATTTGCACGGCTTGCTTCGCGCCTTTGATCGTGACTTTGGTGATCATGACCGTGGCGGGTTTGGCGAGCAGGTTTGGCGTCAGCACGGCCAGCAAATTCGAGTGACCTTCGCTTTGCCGGGCCAGGGCGTTGGCAAACGCGTGGCCGACGGGGCCGTCCTTATCGCCGATCAATAGGTCGATGTGGGCGATCTCGTTACCTTCGCCAGCCAGGGCCTCGCCGATATACATGCTCATGAAAATGCTCCTAGTAGGTCAGGCTTTCGCCTGACGACTTTACCGAAAATGTCAGGCATTGCCTGACCTACAGCCCCCCCAGCGGGGAACAAATTAGCGTGCGGAAAGCGAAGAATATCTCACGTAAGGGCGGGTACGCAAGGGACCGGAGGGCGTGGAACGGCGAGGAGTGACTGCAAATAGGCGGCTTGGTCGATTTCTGGACAAAAACGCTGGATTCTGAAACAATAAAGGTGTATTGTCGGCGGAGTACGGTCGTGGAAGAGGCACCCAACCGAACGCCGCGCTTTTCAAAATATCGTCTCGATCAGGATGCGATCGGACCGGAACAGAGACATTGGGCTTCGGCTCACTTTCAAGAGAAGGGGATTGTATGAGGCACGCACGTCGCGGCTTTACGCTCGTCGAGCTGTTGGTTGTGATTGCGATTATCGGCACGCTCGTGGCCTTGCTGCTGCCGGCCGTGCAGAGCGCCCGGGAGACGGCCCGCGGCAATACGTGCCGCAACAACCTCAAGCAGTTGACGCTCGCGCTGCAGAATATGGATTCGCAGCTTAAGAAGCTGCCAGGGTACTCGAATGAGTTATACAATCCCAACGGTCAAAAGTCTGGCAGCCCAACATTGAACTTCACTAGCGCCTATGCGCGACGGTGCAGTTGGGTCGTGCGATGCTTTCCGTACATGGAAGAGCAACCGCTGTGGGATGCCTGGAACACCTTTGGAACTGGAACGGCGCCGCCGGCGCCTGCAATCGCCGGACTCACTTGTCCGACCACTCCGCCCGATGCGCAAGGCCAGCCGTGGCTAGCCTATGTGGGCAACGCGGGCTGGGCATTTTCCGACGGCACGCGCAACGGCGACACTCAAGAGTACGCGGCCAACGGTGTCTTCTTCGACTTGAATAAGAACAGCAACGTCGGCCCGATGGATTCCCGCGAATCCAGCCCGGCCATTCAGATGTCGATGACGCAAATTGTGGACGGTACTACGAAGACGCTGATGCTTTCGGAAAACCTCCATACGTTCTATTGGACGTATGGCCTCACGAACAACGACACGAGCCAGATCCTGGATAACAAGCTGCTATTCGGCTTCATTTGGAAGAACACCGGCGGCAGCGGCGTAAATATCGCTGACTACGACCGGATCAACGGCGACAAGTTTTACGACAAGCTATCCACCGGTCCGCCCGATACCATGGAAACATTTGGTGGGGACAACACCAAGTATGAGCACTACGCGTATCCTTCAAGCCGCCATCCCGGTGGTGTGAACGTTGCTTTCTGCGGCGGACAGATCGAGTTTATGCGCGAGGCGATCGATCCGCTCGTGTATGGCCAGCTGATGACTTCCAACAGCAAGAAATCGAAGCTGGTGGATTCGAACGGCGTTCCCGACCGCAAGCTTACGCAGCCTTCTGATGACCAGTACCACTAAGAGGTACGTCTAGAATCGATCGAGCGGTTCCGTCGGCTGCACGTGTTGCAGGTCATCGCGCGTGTACGGTTCGTTGATTGGAACGTTGTTGTCTGCGATCAAGTAGCGAATAACATTCGCTCGCTGGTCCCATAGCATTTCGCGAATGACGCCGGTGCGCGGTTCGTTGCGCAAGCCGCGGCTGAGGACTTCGACCCAGTCGCCAAGTTCGAATCCTTCTGGTTCGACTTCTAGCCACAGCGTGCGGCGGACGCGGAGGGTGACGTCTCCGTAACGCATCAGCAAAAAATCGCCGTCGCCGGTATCGCGGCGAAAGATTCGGCCGCTGGGAATCATGGCCCGCGCCTGGGCGACGTCGTCGGGATGCAACCAGTCGTTGCCGTCTTCCGGCCACCAAGGAAAGCAGCCGTATTTGGGGTCGACTTTTAGCGGTGGGAGTGGCGGCACGGCAACCGAAATGGAATTATTTAACTTCCAGCATGCGCTGCAGCGCGACGAGCGACCAGCGAGCGGTTTCCGGATCGACCTCGATCACGTTCACTGGTGTGCCGGCTGCCAGGTTTTCAAGTGTCCAGCACAGATGCGCCAGGTCGATGCGGTACATCGTGGCGCACATGCAAACTACGGGCGAGAGGAAGTGAATCTCTTGCTCGGGGTGTTCTTGTTTGAGGCGATTTACCAAGTGCAGTTCCGTGCCGATCGCCCACTTGCTTCCGGGCGGCGATTTTTCGACGACGCTGATGATCTTGCTTGTTGAGCCTGCTTCATCGGCCAGTTCGAAGACCTCGCGAGGGCACTCGGGGTGCACGAGTATTTTGATGCCTGGGTGTTTATCGCGAAGCATTTGCACGTGCTCGGGGCGGAACATTTGGTGCACGCTGCAGTGCCCCTTCCAAAGGATCACCTTGCTTCGCCGCAATTGTTCTTCGGTGCTGCCGCCCAGTGCGTCGGCGTGCGGATCCCAGAGCGGCATTTCGTCGAGCGCAATGCCCATGCCCAGCGCGGTGTTTCGACCCAAATGCTGATCGGGGAAAAACATCACCCGGCTGGTGCGTGCGAAGGACCATTCGAGCGCGGCCTTTGCGTTCGACGACGTACACACGATACCGCCATGCTTGCCGACGAACGCCTTCAGGCTGGCCGCCGAGTTGATATACGTGACAGGCGTGAGATCTTCCGTATCGATCACTTCGCCGAGTTGATCCCAGGCGTCTTCGATTTGGTGAATGCCGGCCATGTCCGCCATCGAGCAGCCGGCGGCCAAATCGGGGAGCACCACCGGGATGCGTTCGCCACCGCGCTCGGCCAATTTTTCCGGTCGGTTGGCCAGGATGTCAGCCGTTTCGGCCATGAAGTGAACGCCGCAAAATACGATGAAGCGGCATTCGGTGCTGTCGGCGGCCGTTTGACTGAGCCCGTAGCTATCGCCCCGCAGATCGGCGAGGGCAATCACCTCATCTTGCTGATAGTGATGACCCAGGATCAGCAGCTTAGGCCCAAATTGCTCGCGAACCGCCTGGATGCGGGAAATGAGCTCCGCGTTCGACAGCGACTTGTAGGGCTGAAGCAGGTGTGCTGGCGTCGGAGCTTGCAGTGTGGCGGGCATGAGTGCTCCTAATCGAACCTCTTGGACAAGACGGCAACGATAGCATCGTCGACCGCTCGCTCAATTATAGAAGATCGAGCCTCGCCGAGCGAACCAGCGGCCGGTTTGCGGACTAGGAAAAGTTTGCGGCTAGCTTTTGTCGATAAGCCCTATGCGAATGTGCGCAAACGGCAGAGCTGGTAGCAGAAGCCCATGGACGAACCGACACCTGAAATGCCGCCCGAATTGCCCGTTGCCATGGCGACGGCGGCGGATGCTGCCGTCGGGTTGTCACCGCCGCAGGCCGCGCTATCGCCGCTGGAGACCGAGCTCAGAAGCCTGCCGACGTACGCTCGCGGGCTGCTCCACATCCGCGTGCCCGTGCGAGTCACGCTGGCATCTCAACGCAAGAGCGTCCAAGAAATCATTGAGCTTGGGCCGGGCTCGATCGTGAAATTCGAAAAGACGTACGATGAGCCGTTGGAGGTTTCCGTCGGCGGGCGCACGATCGCTGAAGGCGAAGTCGTTAAAGTCGGCGACAAGTTCGGCGTGCGAATCAACGGTCTGGTGAAGTAACGCACCGGCCAAACGGTCGCCACGCTAGTCAGCCCCCGGCTCCGCCGGGCGTTCTTCTCTCTGGTGCGGCCGCTAAATGCAAACCCCGGCAGAGCCGGGGGCTGCCAAGTCAGGCGGTGCGTTGCACGATTGCAATTACGCAACAAAAAAACCTGCCTCGGACTTTCGTCCGAGGCAGGCTCAGTTCATTGTCGTTCTTCATTCGCTCTAATTCTTAATTAGCGAAGGAAGCTCGTGCGAACAACGTTGCGTTGCTGACCAACCGAAGCGTTCGGATCAGCCATCGGGCGAGGAGCAACCGGACGAACCGACGCACCGGCTTCAGCAGGAGCTGCTGGGGCCTTATCATCGGACTTCTTTTCGGCCTTCTCACCACCACCGTTGCAACCGCAACCAGTCGAACCACCACAGCTCGAGCAGCCCGAGCCGCAGCTGTCGCAACCGCAACCACAGCTGTTGCAGCTGCAGCAAGGTTCGCAGCACGAGCAGCAGCTATGGCAACGGAACATGCCACAGAGGCTATCGAGCAAGCAGCAGCGATGGCAGCACGGCGAGCAGCAGCTGTTGCACGAATTGCAGCAGCTGTTCTGGCAACCGCACGACTGTTCGCAGCAGCAGCTCTTTTCGCAACCACAACCGCAGCTGTTGCTGGCGCAGCAGCTCGGTTCGCAGCCGCAGCTCTTCTCGCAGCAGCAAGAAGGTTCGCAGCAACCGCAGCTATGGCAACGGAACATGCCACAGAGGTTGTCGAGCAAGCAGCAGTGGCCACAGCCACAGCTGTTGCAGCAGCTCGGAGCACAGCACGATTGCTCGCAGCAGCAGCTCTTTTCGCAACCGCAGCTGTTACCACAGCTGTTGCAACCGCAACCGCAGCTATTGCTAGCGCAGCAGCTTGGTTCGGCACAGCAGCTCTTCTCGCAGCAGCAAGAAGGTTCGCAGCAACCGCAGCTATGGCAACGGAACATGCCACACAGGCTGTCTAGCAAGCAGCAGTGGTTGCAACCGCAGCTGTTGCAGCAGCTCGGAGCACAGCACGACTGTTCGCAGCAGCACGACTTTTCGCAACCACAACCGCAGCTGTTGCAGCTGTTCTGGCAGCCGCAGCTTTGTTCGCAGCAGCAGCTCTTTTCGCAGCAGCCGCAGCTGGGCTCACAACAGCAGCCGCAGCCGCCGCCGAGCATGCAATCGAACAGGCCAGCGTAGCTGGATCCTGTAAGAGCAATGCTCACCATGAGCGCTCCCAAGAAATTTTTCATCGGACCAGGTCCTCCTAATATGTTGGAACCATTCCGGGCAGAAGATCACCGACTTCCGGCAACGCGCGATGCCGCCCCACGCCGAAAGGTCGGTCGTGAAGAACGGCCGCTTAGCTACGCCGTAATTGGTAGGCTAGGCCGGCGTAAGGGGCACTTTCAAAGTGCCGGGGGTCGGAATCAGGCGGGCTGCTTCGGGGGGTTCCACACGGTGTGCGTCAGCTCCAGTCGAGCCAATCCTTGGCTCGAAATGTCCGGGCCGGTTGGCTGACGCGCATTCTTTGCCGTACGAGATGCGCGGGTGCATCGCATGCGACACCAAACGTATCGTCCGCCCGCGGAAGAGCGCTTGAGCGAACGCAAGTAATTTTCACGGGCAGAGTTACCTCAACTGTTAGGCTGAGTTTTCGCCCCGCGTAGGCTGGTAAAACACTCCCGATTCTGCTGTTCACGATGGGCTCCGTGGCCCACCGGAGCGAGGTTTGATATAGTTAGGGAAGATGTAACGGCAGGCCGCCCGTCGCAGAGTTCGCAATGCGAATTCAAAGTTGCGCGAAACCGCGCTAGATCACCCCGTTAAGCGACCCCACCGTCGACTGCCAGCATCTTGCTTGCCGAGATACTTTGCCGCTACGGTAAAGTTTGACGCTTGGCAAGGCTTTGACGTTCTCTCGAAGATTGCATTGAAATCACTCTGAAACACCTCCCGGCGGAGCCAGTTTCCCATGATCTATGGTTCGCGCGTTCGAGTTTCCTTCTTATTAGTAGTGGCTTGTTGGCAATGTGCGTCGTGGCAGGCAAGTAATGCTGCGACGGCGGACCCGATGGACTGGCCGAACTGGCGCGGGCCGCAGCAGAACCGCGTTTCAACAGAAAAGGGGCTCGTTGAAAAGTGGGATCCCGCTGGCGGCGAAGGGAGCCACTTGCTGTGGAAGAATAAGGACCTGGCTGGGCGATCGACGCCGATCGTCATGCACGGCAAACTTTACGCGATCGTCCACGACCAGACAGAGTCGGCAAACGAGGGCGAGAAAGTAGTGTGTGCGGATGCGGCCACGGGCAAGACTTTGTGGGAGCACCGGTTCAACGTCTACTTATCTGATGCACCGGCGGAGCGGATCGGCTGGTCGAGCGTCGTGGGGGATCCGGAAACGGGTCGCGTCTACGCCCAGGGCATCTGCGATTACTTCTGTTGCCTGGATGGCGAAACCGGCAAACTCGTATGGGACCACAGCCTGCACGAAGAATACGGCACGGTTTCGACCTACGGCGGCCGAACCAACTTCCCCATCATCTTCGAAGACAACCTGTTAATTAGTGCCGTGATGGTCGGCTGGGGCGATGAGCCGAAATACAATCGGTTCGCGATTCCGGCCCATCGCTTCATGTGCTTCAACAAAGCCACCGGCGAATTGCGGTGGATTAACGGTACGAGCCCAAGCCCGTACGACACGACGTTCAGCACTCCCACCTGCTTGCCGATCGGCGGTTTGCAGGAACTCGTTTTTTGCTCCGGCGACGGCGGCGTGTGGTCGCTGCAACCGCGAACTGGGAAGGCAATTTGGACCTACCCGTTCGGCCGAGCCGGATTGAATTGCTCGCCGCTCGTGACGCCGGAAGGCAACGTTTTTGCGACCCACGGCGTGGAAAACACGGTTGGCACCAGTATGGGTGGCGTCGTGGGCCTCGATGTCACGAAGCCGGAAAATCAAAAAGTGAAGGAGCTGTGGCGGAAGTTTGAAATCATGGCTCAGTTCGTATCGCCGGTGATGATTGATGACACGGTGTACGTTATCGATGACACCGCCAGAATCACGGGCCTCGACGCCAAAACTGGCGAAGTCGTACGCCGGAAAAAACTTGGTAGCGTGATGCGCGGCACGGGCGACTCAAGCCCGACGCCCTTCGTTGCGGACGGCAAGATTTACGTGATCACCGGCGATGGCCAATGGTATGTGCTCAAGCCGAATGGAAAAGACTTGCAAGTCGTGGCCAAGGCCAAGCTCTCGGGCGAAGCGGTAAATGCGTCGCCGATTGTTTCTCACGGCCGCACTTACGTCACCTCAATGGATTACATGTACTGCTTGGGCGACAAGGATCAAAAGCCTGAGGCGGATCCCTTGCCGAAGTGGCCGGATGAAACCAAGGGAGACGACAAAGTCGCTCAGGTTCAGGTGGTGCCGTACGATATTGTGCTCGCGCCCGGCAAGAACCAGGAATATAAGGTGCGGGTCTTCAACGCAAAGGGGCAGTTGCTTCCTGATTCGCTCGCCAAGGAAGCGAAGTTCGCGGTGGATGGCCCCGGCAAAATCAGCGAAAGCGGCGCCTATACCGCACCGGATGAGAACGAACACCAGGTTGCACTCGTAACATGTAAAGTAGGCGAAGTGGCTGGCACCGCGCGCATTCGCGTGATTCCGCCGCTGCCTTGGAAATGGGATTTCGAAAAAGAGAAAGCGGTGCCACTGACGTGGCTTGGTGGTCGCGTGCGTTGGGAAGTTCGCGACAAAGATGGCGAGAAGTACATCGCCAAGAAGGCGGTACTGCCCACGCCAAAGGATCCGAAAAACAAACTCGGCACGCGTAGTTTCCTGTGGATGGGTCCGGCCAACCTTTCGAACTACACCGTGCAGGCCGATCTACAAGTTCAAGAGAACGACGGCAAGATGCCGGATGCGGGCATCATTGCGAGTGGCTATGAGCTCACGATGCGAGCGCAAAACCATAAGGCAAAACTCGATAGCTGGGCTTCGAACAACTACCGATCGTTCAAGGAAGTGCCATTCACGCCCGAGCCTGGCAAGTGGTACACGCTCAAGCTGACGGTCGCACCGGAAAAGGGCGAGGTGAAAGTCCGTGGAAAGATTTGGCCGCGCGGCGAAAAAGAGCCGGCCGACTGGACGATGGAAGTCGTCGATAAATCACCGAACCTGCGGGGTACACCTGCCGTTTACGGCAATTCCGGCGATGCGGAGATTTATCTGGATAACTTTAGCGTGACGGCAAATTAGCTCAATCAAACAATTCACCGCGACTTCGTGGTGAAATTTTCTCGGAATAAGAAATGAAAAAAGCATCGATCACATTACTCGTCATTGCGGGCTGGTGCGGGCTAGTTGCAAATGCGCTCGCGGCGGACACGGCAAAGCCAAGCGCTGCCGCCAAGTCAGAAAAGCCGACCAAAGAATGGACGATGTGGGGCGGATCGCCCGAGCGCAATAACACGCCGGAAGCACACAACATTCCCACGGAGTGGAATATCGGCGAAATCGATTATCGCACTGGCAAGTGGGATTCGTCGAAGGCGAAGAACGTGAAATGGGTGGCGCCGCTCGGATCGCAAACGTACGGCAACGTGGTCGTCGCCGGCGGGCATGCGTATATCGGTACGAACAACGGCAGCGGTTGGCTAAAGCGGTTCCCGCCCGAACACGACTTGGGCGTGCTCCTGTGCTTCGATACCAAAGACGGTAATTTCTTGTGGCAGCATAGCAGCGAAAAAATGCCGACAGGCCGCGTGCACGACTGGCCGCTACAGGGCGTGTGCAGCACGCCGCTAGTGGAAGGCAATCGGCTGTGGTTCGTCACCAATCGCTGCGAAGTTCGCTGCCTGGATACCGAGGGCTTCCAGGATGGCAAGAACGACGGCCCCTACAAGAGCGAAGAGAACGAGAGCAAAGATGAGGCAGACGTCGTGTGGGTCTTTGACATGTTCAAAGACCTCGGCGTTTCGCCGCACAATATGTCCGATTGCTCAGTAATGAGCGTTGGTGACACGCTGTTCGTGTGCACGTCGAACGGTATCGATGAAGCGCACATCGGCATCCCAGCTCCCGAAGCACCGAGTTTCATCGCGCTCGACAAGAACACGAAGAAGGTTCTGTGGACGGATAAGTCGCCCGGGCTGAATATTCTTCATGGCCAATGGTCATCGCCTGCCTACGGCGTATTGGGCGGCGTGCCGCAAGTGATCTTCGGCGGCGGCGACGGCTGGCTCTACAGCTTCGACCCCAAGGGCGATGGCAATGGAAAATCGAAGCTCTTATGGAAGTTCGACTGCAATCCAAAAAATTCGCACTACGCGCTCAACAAGGCAACACGCAATCACATTATCGGCACGCCGGTAATTTACGATGGCAAGGTGTACGTCGCGGTAGGTGAAGATCCGGAACATGGCGAAGGGCAGGGCCACCTGTGGTGCATCGATCCGACGAAGCGCGGCGATGTGAGCCCAGACTTGGCCTACAACTCGAAGGACCCTAGCAAGCCGATCGAACCGAAACGGCTGCAAGATGTGGAGCCCGATAAGGGCGATTTCGCTCGGCCGAATCCGAACTCGGCCGCCATTTGGCATTACGGCGCCGAGCTCGATAAGAATGGCAACGAGCTCAAACGCGAGTTCACCGATACGATGCACCGCACGCTCGGCAGCGTGGCGATAAAGGATGACATCCTTTACATCGCCGACTACAACGGCGCGTTTCACTGCCTCAACGCGAAGACCGGCAAGGTGAATTGGGTGTACGACATGCTCGCCGCAGCGTGGGGCTCGCCCCTCATTGTGGATGGCAAAGTGTACATCGGCGACGAAGATGGCGACGTCGCGATCTTCAAGCACTCCGCCGATCCAAACGTCGCGATGAAGAAAGACGGCGACGAAATGAAGCCGTTCTACGGCGAAATGAACATGGGCAATGCTGTGTACAGCACGCCGATCGTTGCCGATAACGTTCTGTATATCGCGAATCGCACGCATCTATTCGCGATCGAGGAAGGCGCGAAGCCGATGCATGCTACTACCGAACCAGCAGCGCTTCAAAAGGCGAAGGCGGGCGGAGATTGATGGCAGGCGAGTTGTCAAACTACTTCTTTGTGCCCTTCGTGCCTTCGTGGTGAAATCCAGCTTTCTCAAACGATGAAAAAACGCGTTCTTAGCATTGGTCAGTGCGGTCCGGATAACTCGGCGATCCGCACGTTTCTAACTCGCAATTTTGAATGCGAGTTCGACACGGCCGACGCCGCCGCCGATGCGCTCGCTAAAATGAAGCACAGCTCATATGACCTGGCGCTAGTGAACCGAAAGCTCGACGTCGATTACACAGACGGCATCGACGTGATTCGTGCCTTGAAGTCCGATAGCGCAACGGCTGGCGTGCCCGTCATGCTCGTTACCAATTATCCTGAGCATCAGGACGCGGCGATTGCGGCGGGTGCGCTCCGCGGATTCGGGAAGCTGGAATTCGGCAAAGCCGAAACTCGCGAGCTACTGGCGACTGTATTGGCGTAGAAGCTTTTAAGCTTCCTGAACAGCTTCTTTGACCGGCTGCACGAAGTGAGGGCTCTTGCCCGAGGCAGTCAGTTCTTTCGCCTTCTTATCAGCTTCTTTCTTTTCGCTAAACTCATACAGCGCGACGCGCTTCAGCGATTGATTGAACACGCCCCAGAATGCCTTCATCCGCACTTCTTTAGCACTTTTGGCACGGCTCTTACGCTTGGCGGGTTCCTTCTTAACGGCAGCGGCCTTCTTCGGGGCGCTCTTGGCCTTGCGCTCGGCAGCTTCGACTTCGGCGCGTTTATCCTTGCGACGAACTATTTTGGCCATATTCCAACCAGGGGGCAGGGGGTTCGATAAGAGAGGGGCTGTTTTAGGACTGCTATCCTACCCGATTTGTCGCGGCACGACTACGGGCCGCTTGCCGTAAAACCGTATCTACAGGGCTAATCCAGGGATAAGTGCAGCTTCTCGGCGCGGGCCCGCAAACCGGGCTGGAAATACACGATCGGCCGATACTTGTGGCCGTTGCGAATGGAGGCCGCACGTTGCCGCGCCCAAAAAAAGGTTTCGTCGACGAGCCGCTCTGGCAGCTTACCCGTGTTCACGCGGTCGGCAACGTTGTCGCAAAAATCGACCTCGGACTTTAATCGCGCTTGCAAACCCACGACCAGGCGATCGCGCAGCGTGATGGGCTGATCCGGTTTTGCCGGCGTGACCACGAGTGGATCGACTTCGTCCGCAGTGCTCCTGCGCGATGCGGTAACATCAAAAATGGCTAGCCCGAAAACTACGCAAACGATCAGCCGCGACGAGCGCATGAATAACCTCAATGACAACTAGGCGATGAGATCGATAAAGCGTGCAGCGGATGTCGCCCGCAGAAAAGATTTGGGAGGCAGTATTTAGCAAATCGCCGATTGTCGAGCAACGGGAATCAGCTTCGCGACGGCATGCCGTTTGCCTCATGCTATCGCGTGTAATCGGCATAGCGTTTGCTTCCAGTGGATTTGAAGAATTTGCGTCCAAATTAGATGTCGCCCGCCTTCCATGAACTAGAATTATGAAGTATGGTTTGAAGCCCCACGGCAGTTTCGACTGCAGTGGGTGGAGCGAGTGACCGATACAATATCGCGGCCGCCAGTCACTGATGACGGCCGTAAACGAGAAATCAAACTCCGGTTGAATACCGTCGGGAGGACCATAATTTCGATTGGCTCGGGTCGATCACATGGCTGTGCGCAGCACCGTCCGACCTCGCCTGTCTTCGAGCGACTCCTCATCGTCGCAATCAGCCGGACGTTTGAAATAATGGAAAAGGCCGTGGCCGACGCTACAATGCGACGTGCCACGGCCTTTTTCGCTTCTTGAAGCCTGCTGGCTTCGTCGCCGGTCGCCGTGGCGCTTTCGAGCACACTGCGATGCTACAACCCAATGAGCTTAGGCAAGACCAGCCGCTTCTATGGTCCACTGGGAAGGGGACCGATGTATGGGACCTGTTCTGCGCCTGTATCGCGGGTGATTTGGCGGCCGTCGAGCGACTGGTCAATCATGACCCGGCGCTGGTTCGTGCCCACTATGCATACCGCACGCCGCTTTATTTTGCAGTCCGGGAGAATCGAATTCCCGTGGTCGAGTTCCTGCTCAGGCGTGGTGCAGATCCGCTAAGCCTGGCCGCGAATGATTCGCTGCTCGACATCTGCAACGATCGAGGCTACACCGAGCTTGCGAGAATTCTCGAAGCGAACTACCGCCGGGTGCAAAACGCATCGCCCGCGGGCGAACCCGTGGCGGCCGCGATTAGAGCGGGAAACCTCGAACAAATGAAGGCTCTTCTGGATGCCAAGCCGGAGTTGCTGCACGTTGGCGATGCGCGCTCTAATCAGTCAATTCACTGGGCCGTAATGACGCGGCGAATCGATTTCATCGATGCGCTGCTGGCTCGTGGTGCAGATATCAATGCGGCTCGCTTCGATGGAGCGCGTCCCATTCAACTCACGAACGGCGACTATCATTTTCGCGGATGGCGTGACGTTCCGAAGGATTGGCCCACATCGCCGCAACAAGTGCTCGATCACTTACGACAGCGCGGCGCGTACGTCGATATTTGCACGGCTTGCCACGTAGGCGACATTGATCGCGTTCGAGAGCTTCTAGATGCCGATCCGTCGCTCGCGAATCGAAACTCAGAGTATGTGACGTACTACGCCGGATCGGGAACGCCGCTTAACAACGCGGCTGCGAAGGGGCACTTGGAGATCGTGCAGCTGTTGCTTGATCGCGGCGCTGATCCGAATTTGCCCGAAGAAGGTATCGCACCCAAAGGGCACGCGCTTTATTCGGCGGCCGCGAACGGCCACTATGACATTGCCAAGCTGTTGCTCGAGCGCGGGGCGTTTCCCAATCCACCAGTTGAAAGCTCTGCCGATGCGTTGTCGCGTGCGATCTCGAACAAAGACCAGCGCATGATTGAGCTGCTCTGCACTTACGGAGCGGCTCGTCCGCTCGATTTGCTGGCGTACTACGGCGATGTTCAAACCGCCGCGGCAATGCTGCAAGCCAACCCAGCGCTGGCGAATGATCCGGATGCCCTTTCGAACGCGGCTGGGGAAGGGCAGGAAGCATTCATGCGGCTCCTTTTCCATTACGTGCCCGACTTGCCGAAGCGCGTACAGTTTCCCGGTTGGTCGACCGGCGCGAAAACACGCGAACTCAACGAGCTATTGTTCGCGCACGGTCTAAGTCCCAGCCAGCCGGACTGGCTGATGGTGACGCCGTTGCATCAATTTGCGCGCAAAGGTGACGCTGAGAAGGCAGAGCTATTCATAGCCCACGGCGCCAACTTGCACGCGCGCGATGAGGACATTTGCTCGACGCCTTTGGGCTGGGCTGCCAAGTACAACCAGCTTGCCATGGTGGAGCTGTTGCTGAGAGCGGGCGCGAAGTCAAACTTGGATGATGATCCACCGTGGGCAACGCCGCTCGCCTGGGCCACGCGTCGCGGACATCAAGAAGTTGCCGCATTGCTTCTGCAACACGGCGCCCACTAGCTTGGCCGATACGCAATCACCGTCAAATCATCCGGCTTGCATGGCGCAGTCCCCTCTTGGGCGGCCATGCGTTCCTGGGCGGTTTCGATGAGGCCCGTGATGGCTTCTTCGAGGGGGCCGCTGCGGACGGCCTCGATGATTTCATCGGGCAGCAAGTTATCGAATAGGCCATCGCTTGCGATCAGCAGTGTATCGCGGGGAGCCATTTCGAGCGGTGCCCCAATTTCGATCCGCATCTGGTCCGAGCCGATGACATTCGAGATCACATGCCGCGCTTCGTGGTGGATCGCTTCTTCTTCCTTCATCAGGCCGGCTTCGACCGCGTAGCCTATGGGCGAGTGCGGGATCGTTTGCAGCTTCACCTTACCGCGTTGGCCGGTGACGAGAATCGCCGAGTCGCCAACGTGGTACGGGCGGATCGTGCGGTCCTGGATTTCAACCAGGGCCATCGTCGTAGCGGCTCCCGTTCCCAGGTCGCGGACGGATTGGTTAGCGGCTTCGATGCCGTCAAGAATCGCCGCTCGTAGGTCGGTCGGCTCGCCGTCGGCAGCGGGGGGTGCTGCTTGGAGTGATTTTTGGAGAGCTTCGGTCGCCAACCGGCTGGCCCGTTCGCCGCCGGCGTGGCCGCCCAACCCATCCGCCACGGCCAAAACACCGCTGGTTTGGCCAATCGGCCAAAGGGCGGCGACATCCTCGTTCGGAGTCTCTTTATGGGGCGAGCGGGTGGTGAAAATCGCCACGCTGCCGCCCAAGAAATCGAACGAGGCCACGTCGGTCATTTGGGCTTCGAACAGCATCGCCCCCAGCGGCCGACGGCGCGAACGCCGATGACTTACGCGGACTCCCGGAGGAACCGTGAGTTGAGCTTCTAATGGCAGTGTAGCGCCTGTGCTCATCGTGCCGTAACGGTAGGGTGAATTCGAAAACGTCGCCGGGCGGCCCGGCGAATCGGGGGAAGGACGCGAAAGGTAGGCTCTCTGGCCGGATCAAGTCAACCGAATCAAGCAGCCGAACAGGCTGGGTCTGTGGTCGGAAACGCAAAAACCTACTGTATAGTAGGGGAAAAACTGTGCGTAACCAACAAAAATTGGCTAGGCAGGTGGTGCTAGCACGCCGACACTTGGCCACTTAAGCTTCAGTGGCAAAAAGAGATGCGTCGATTTGGCCGAATTTGAACTGCGACAAAAATTAACTGTTTTGCCAAGACTGAAGGTGGGATTCTGCCGGAAATAGCGCCAGATTGGCATCGAACGCCGATTCAGGCCGCCAGGCGGTGAGCGAGGTCGAATAGCGTCACGAGGTCGAGCGCATTGTGATAGAGCACCGCTTCCATCTCCCGCTCGAAGCCGGTTCGCACGAAATTTGCGTACGCGGCGGGAATGGCGTGGCCCGGAATATCGCCTTCGCGAGTGCGCCGGCAAACATGCCGTTCGAGCGTTTGCAACCGGCAGTTGGGAAGCTGCCGTTTCCAGCGTCGGCGGGCGTGGTGCAGCACGTCGATGTGCGTCCAAAGTTCGCGATTGGCCGGAACCGGCAGGCGATGCCGTACGCTCCGCTCGATCACCATCGGCCAGTCGAATGATTTGCCGTTGAACGTAAGCAGCACGTCATGGTCGGCGACGATTTGCCAGAGCGAAAACAGCACGGCAGGTTCTTCGCCGTAGTTCCGGCTGAGGAGCAATTCAACACGCGGTACACCAGCGACTTGCCGAAGTACGCCGATGAGGAAAAGTGCGGATCCGGCCAAGCCGCAAGTCTCCAGGTCGAGCGCGAGGGTACGGTCGGGAAGTGCCGTGATAAATGAGGAAAATTCGCGTGCGGCGACCGGCGCTTGCTTGCCGTCCTGGGTCGCCGGAGCCGACACTAGGCGCAGGAACTCCTGTCTCGCAGCAAGCAAGTTTGTACCGCCCTGCCAGAGGGAGTCGAGCTCCATACCGATTCGCAAGTGCTGGCCGACGGGCGTGTCGACTACGTCGCCGCGCTGCAACAAACCGGCTGCCGTCTGAGCGGTTGAAGACGTCGGACGCAGAATCGGCCGATCGACAGGAACTCGCACAGGTCGTCGCGGCGCAATGGCGCGCACCGCGACTTCGATGATTTTTTTCGCTGCCGCTTCAACGGGCGACGCGGCCGGCATCGGCGCGCGGTTGAGCGACTCCAGTCGTTTGCGCAGAGATTCTTCCATGCGATTGGCCGTGCGCGACATGATTGCCGTGATGCTCGATGATAGCGAGCGCTATGCCACGAGAATCAATTTAATCGCGATCGTCAACACCAATCCGCAGCACGGAAAGAGCAGGGGGGTCTACTGCGTTGTCAGATGGAGATATGAGCAATTCGAGCAGATGGATGGTGGCCCGTTTGTCGGGCATCGGGTGACCGCGCGAAAGATCAGGATCGCTGTGAATCGCAGGGCGTAGATTTGGGAGTCCGACGCAACTTGGGCAACCATCTTCGCAGGGACAATCGCGAACCATCTCGAGGCAGATTGCAAGCAGCTGCGGCATGTTGGCGAAACCGCGCTCGCTGTAGCCGAGCCCACCAGGGTAACGATCGTACAAAATCATCGTACTGCGGCCCAGGTTTTTGCTATCAACGACGCCGCCCAGATCGCGGCTATCGCACATGGCAACGAGCGGCAGGGCGACTACTGCGAGATTGCGCAGGCCGACGACGCCTTCGCTTGCCCGCAAGCCGGCCGCTTTCATCGCAGCTCGCATCGCGTCATCCGGTGCGAGCCAAACAGCCGTCGTTTGCAGATTTTGCGCGGGGATATTCACCGGCCCGAGGCCGATGTTTTCCTTTGTGGCGAATTTGATTTTCTTGAACGCGACGGTTTGCCAAGCGACATCGACGTCGCCGTAGCCGAGCATTGCCCCTGGGAACTCCGCGTTTGTGTCGCGCTCGCCCGTGATGCGGACGTTGCTTTCGAGTACGGCTTGCGTGTAGTAATCGGTTTCACGGCGTTCGACGTACGCGATCTTGCCCTCCAGATCGAGCTCGCGAACGAGGTAGGTTTCGCTGTTGTGGAGGTACACGGCTTCGGGGTAAACGAGCTCCGGGGCGCTGATGGCGTCGACGTTGGCGATGACTGTGTGGTCCGGCGGCAGCGCGGATTTATGCGGTTGAGCTAAACCGCGAGCGATGGGTTGAGGTTTGGCGCCGGGTTCGATCAACACGATGCTGAAAGTGTTGTCGCTCATGTGGCGGAGGCTGACGCCGATGGCCGGGTTTTGGCCGCCGGCGAAGTAGTATTGCTGCTTCACATTGATGACGACGCCTTGGTCGTTAAGCGCGCCGGCGATCGGTGGCGCGAGTGGGCCGAAGCGTTCAATGTCACCTTCGGGTTTGAGTGGCAATTCGAATGCGGCTGCCGGAAGATGTTTCGCCAACACGTACGGGTTGTCGGGATCAACGACAGCGTGTTCGGGCGATTGCGAAAAGAAGTATTCCGGATGGCAGAGCAAGTACTGGTCGACAGGATCGTTGCCAGCGAGCAGCACGGCGAGACTCTCATCGTGCCGCCGGCCGCTGCGGCCTGCTTGTTGCCAACTGCTGGCGATCGTGCCGGGATAATTCACCAAGAGCGCGACATCGAGCGAGCCGACATCGATGCCAAGCTCGAGCGCGTTCGTAGCCGCAACGCCACGTAAGTTGCCACTGAATAAGTCTTGTTCGATCTGCCGCCGCTCGTTCGGCAAGTACCCGCCGCGGTATGCCCGAACTCTATCTGCGAGCGGCGAATGTTCGGCTGCGAGCTCTTCGCGGGTATAGCGATGAATCAGCTCCGCTGCTTGCCGGGTGCGCGTGAACGCAAGCGCCTGGCCGCCAGCTTTCAAAGCTTCGACTAACCACAGCACGGCGTCGTCATTTGCACTTCGCCGAGCGAGCGAGTCTTTGCCCAGCGGCGAGGGATTCCACAGAGCGAAATACTTGCGGCCGCGCGGCGAGCCGTCGTCGTCGATTACTTCTACTTCGCGACCGAGCAGCCGGGACGTCAGCTCACCAGGGTTCGCAATGGTCGCGCTCGCAGCCAGGAACACCGGCCGCGAGCCGTAGTGTTCGCACACGCGCATCAGCCGCCGCAGCACGGCAGATACGTGAGCCCCCATTATGCCGCGGTACGTGTGGACTTCGTCGATCACCACATACCGAAGCTCAGAAAAGAACGCCGCCCACTTCGGATGATAGGGCAGCACCGAAGCGTGCAACATATCCGGATTCGAGAGCACGAGATTCGCTTCGCCACGAATGCGGCGACGCTGCGCGGTCGGCGTATCGCCATCGTAAACGCCAGGCCGAACGGCGCGAGCCAACTCTGGGTCGGCGGCGACAAGTTCTAACAAACCTTTCAGTTGATCTTGCGCGAGCGCCTTGGTGGGGAACAAATACAGGGCCCGGGCAGGCTCGGTGATCGCGGCTTCAAGAATCGGCAAGTTGTAACAAAGCGTCTTGCCGCTCGCGGTGCCGGTGACAACGACGAAATCGCGGCCAGCGCGAGCCGCTTCGAGAGCGGCCACTTGATGACAATAGAGCTGGTCGATGCCACGTGCAGCGAGCAGCCGTTCGAGCGCCGGCGGAAGTGTATTTTCTGGCACGGCAAACCGGCCCGCGCGTTCGGGCAACTCTTCCACGTGCTGCAACTGCCCGCCGTAATCGGGCCGCGATTGAATCCGTTTTAGTAAGGCCAGTACATCCATGTGGGCAGCCCTCGCAGTGGCTTATAACGCAAACCGCGGAATACTAGACAAGCGTCTACTATACCCAAACTATAGCCGCGGCGTCCGGCGGCCGACAAGGGCGATCGTTACCGTCGGTTTTCCGGCAAGATTTCCGCCGCGCGAGCGAATTACACCTAAATACGAGGCAGGGCATAGGCCGACTGCTTCGCGGCGGAACGCCAGGAAGGCTACAATGAACTCGTGGGCGGCCTTTTCAACTAGCCTTTGCGCGGAAACGAGCAATGGTCCTCAGCACTCTCTTCCTGGTGGCAGCGGTCATCGGTACGACGATTCTCGTCTGCCAGTTCGTTCTCGCACTCGTTGGCTTGGGCCACGACGGTGGCGACTTTGGGCACCATATTGATGGCGGATTTCACGCCGACACGCACGCAGGCGGTGCGATGGATAGCCACTCCGGCGATACTCACCACGATGGCACCGACCACTACAACAGTGGCCGGCTGTTCGCGATGGTTTCCTTCCGCACGGTGATCGCGGCGCTCGCGTTCTTCGGTGTCACCGGTTTGGCCACACTGAACTCCGGCATGCCCGAAACCACTTCGCTGGTCTTCGCTCTCATGGCCGGCGCATTCGCAATGTACGGCATGTACCGGTTGTTACGAATAATGGCGGGCATGGATACCTCGGGCAACGAGCAAATCGGCAACGCCCTCGGCCTAACCGCCACGGTGTACGTCTCGATCCCGGGAACGGGCAAAGGGTTGGGTAAAGTGCAGCTTTCGATGCAGAACCGCATCGTAGAATATCAAGCCGTCACCGAGGACTCGGGACCCTTGAAAACTGGCGAAAAAGTCCAAGTCGTCGCGATCAAAAACGATGACACGGTCGAGGTGCGGCGCGTCTCGGAAGCGATTCAACCGGAACCGGCGGCGTGTTAAGCCGCCCGCTTTGGGCCATTCGATAAACGAAGTTGTTTGAACGCTACTGGCCTACGGGCTAGCAGCGCACCGGAGATAGAAATATGTCTCACATCATACTCGCTGCTGTAGACTCATCGCTCATTGTGGGCGGAATCATTTTGGCACTTCTGGTCGCGATCGCGTTCTTCACGCTGCTCATCGTGCTGAAAGCGAATTACAAGCGTTGCTCCAGCAACCAGGTGCTCGTGATCTTTGGGCGCACAACGAAGGGCGAAGCGGCGAAGACCGTACACGGCGGGGCGGCGTTCGTGTGGCCGCTCATTCAGGATTACAGCTACCTTAGCCTCGAGCCAATCCAAATTGAAATTCCGCTCCGCGGTGCGCTCTCGATGGAGAACATCCGCGTCAACGTGCCGAGCGTGTTCACCGTTGCAGTCGGCACGCAGCCTGACGTGATGACTAATGCCGCGATTCGGTTGCTCGATTTATCGACCGACGACGTCCGCAAGCAAGCGGAAGAAATCATCTTCGGCCAACTGCGGCAGGTGATCGCCTCGATGCGGATCGAGGATATCAACCGCGACCGCGAAACGTTCCTGCAACACATTCAGAATTCGGTCGAGCCGGAGCTCAAGAAGATCGGCCTCGTGCTGATCAACGTGAACATCACGGATATCCAGGACGAGAGCGGATACATCGACGCCATCGGCCAGAAGGCGGCATCGCAAGCCATTCAACAAGCGCGTGCGGACGTGGCCGACGAAGTGAAGCAAGGCGAAATCCGCGTCGCCGGCGCCGAGCGCGACAAAGTCGTGCAAGTAGCCAACGCGACCAAAGAGCGTGAAATCGGCACGCGTCAGGCAAGCCGCGAACAAGCCGTGCGCGTGGCGGAGCTCGAAAAAGAACAAACGGTCGGCGAACAGACGGCGGCTTTCCAACGCGATGTCTCGGTGAAGGAAGCCGAACAGGCGAAGCGTATCGCGGTCGCCGAAGCGAACGCTCAAGCCGTGAATGGTGAAAACATCGCCGATGCAAAGATCGCTCAATCGCAAGCCACGTTGCTCGAACAGAAGGCCGAAGCGTACGAACGCGGCGAAGGTCGTAAGCGCGAAGCCGAAGCGGCGGTCGTGGAAATGCAAAACCGCGCCATGGCCAAAGCGGCACTTGCCGAAGCCGAGCGAGTCGAAGCGGAACAACGAGCCAAGCTCGAGGCGCCGGCCAAGGCGCAAAAAGCACGGATCCTGGTCGACGCAGAAGCCGAAGCCGAAAAACGCAAGCTGGAAGCCCAAGGCGAAGCTTCTGCGATTTATGCCAAGCTGGAAGCCGAAGCTCGCGGCCAGTATGAAATTCTCGCCAAGAAGGGCGAGGGCCTGAAGCAAATCGTCGAAGCGTGCGGCGGCGCTCAGCAAGCGTTTCAACTGATGATGCTCGAGCACCTCGACAAACTAGCCGAGACGAGCGCGAAGGCCATCAGCAATATCAAGTTCGATAAGATCATCGTGTGGGAAAACGGGGGTGCGAACGGCCGCTCGAACACGGCAGACTTCCTCCACAAAATGGCCGGCACCCTGCCGCCGATGCTGCAGGTGATGCGAGATATCGGCGGCGTCGAAATTCCCGAAAGCCTTGCGAAACTCGTCGGCGAAGACGACAAATCAACTGCGACGAACGCTCAGGCCCACGCGCCTGAGCACGTCGCTGCAAAGTAATTGCGGCCTCGCGAACATGCCTGTTGTTGCTAGTTTGCAAGTGGAGTGACTACAACTGGGTATATGCCCATTGATCGTAGGCACTTTCTGAGGCTCGCGCCCGTTGCCGCCACTGTATTTTGCCCAACGTTGCTTGCGGCGGACGACGACGAGTCGCAGCCAGCAACGATTTCCAATGGCCGCGCCCCTTCACAGCTTCGCGTTCTAATGACCGAGGCGGATGGATCGCCGCTCGATAAAGATCGCGCTGCCACGCTATGCGCTCGCGATTTGGCGAACGATCCGCTGCCGCTAAAGATCGTCCGTGCCAGCGGCCGAGCGCGCGTTGAATTGCCTAAAGAGCCAATCCAGATTTCCTTGCGCCTGAAAGTCTCCGGCTTTGGCGAAGTTTTCTGCTGGGCGGATAACGAGGGCCGCGGCTACACCGAGCCCGGAAATATCGACTTCGTCGCCCATGCTGCTGCCACACGCTTGCGGCGCGTTCGTGAAATTGAAACGCTAGCGCGGCGCGAGGGTGCAGTGATCGACATCGCAACCGAAACGCTCCTCCGCGATGCTGCCCAGTCAATAAAAGATACGCCGACCGCCTACGCCGCCCTTGCTGCAGGTTTGCACGCCGGCGAACAGCTCACGCTCGCGCGCGCTCGCAACCGCATCGCGAAGCTCGCGAAATCTCGCAAAGAGTTTTACTTCGGTTGCATGATCTCCGGCTACGACCACTTGGGGCCAACATTCGAACAGCGCGTTCGCGACCGCTTCAACTTTGCCACCGCCAATTGGTACACCTGGGGCAACGAAGAACCGGTCGCCGATCGCATCAACTACGCCCGCATGGACGCCTCGCTCGCCTGGTGCAAATCCCACAACATCACGCCAAAGGGATTCGGCTACTGCTACATGACGCGCGGCGCTACACCGGAGTGGTTGCGCTCCTGGTCTTTCGAGCAGATCTCGCCGGAGTACGAACGGGTCGTCGAGGAAACGATGCGTCGCCATCCCGATCTGCAATACGCAGAGATCATCAACGAGGCGCACGACAAATCCAACCTTTGGCGGTTGTCGCACGAACAGATTCTTGAAATAACGCGCAAGGTGTGTGCCGCGGCGCGCAGAGGTTCGCCGACCGTAAAACGGCAGATCAACAACTGCTGCCTGTGGGCTGAATACGTGCGCACGGCAAACAGCGATGGCTCGCGGCGTTGGTCACCCCACCGATACATTGCAGACTGCATCGCCACCGGCACCGAGTTCGAAGTCATCGGCCTGCAGCTGTACTATCCGCAAGTCGACCTTATGGAAATCGAGCGAATGCTCGACCGCTTCCGCGCGTTTAACAAACCGCTGCACATCACCGAAATCGCCACCGCTTCGGCAGATGGTCTCGACCCAGCCAGCATGCGCCCGAAGACTGCGGCTCCCGGCTGGCACGGCCCTTGGAGCGAAGCGACACAAGCCGACTGGCTCGAAGCGATCTACACGATCGTCTATAGTAAGCCCGAGTTCGAAGCGATCGGGTGGTGGGACCTGACCGATAATCCCGGCCACTTCTGGCCGCACGGAGGCTTGCTTAACGCCGATCTCGCGCCCAAACTCGCGTACGCCCGCTTGGGCGAATTGCAAAAGTCATGGGGTGTCGCACTCGGAAGCTGATAATTAGGGGGGCTCGAAACAAAACTTATGTTCATTTCATAGGATCAATCGAATGGATCACGGTATGTGGTACAGCATGTTTCATCTGGGTCTACCGGTCATAGAAAAGATGTTGCGGCCGGTTTTTGTTTACGTATTTCTCATCATCGGGCTCCGCATCGCAGGAAAGCGCGAGCTCGCTCAGCTCAATCCGTTCGACCTGATCGTACTGCTGACGCTCTCGAACACCGTGCAGAACTCCATCATCGGAGACGACAACAGCGTGACCGGCGGTATTCTCGGCGCCAGCACGCTACTTGCCGTTAACTACTTCCTAGTACGATTTCTCTACGGGCATGAACGTTGGGAACGACTCATCGAGGGCAACTGCGACGTCCTGATCGAAAACGGCAAAGTGCAGGAAAAAAACTTGAAGCGAGAACTGCTTACGACCGCCGAGTTAGAAACGGCCGCGCATCGGCAAGGATTCTCGTCGCTGAAAGATATCGATCGCGCAGTGTTGGAAATTGGCGGTTCGATCTCGTTCTTCGCCAAAACGCCAACTCCAGAAGGCTCACGCCACGAGGAACTGCTCGAGCACCTCGCACAACTATCGAAAGACGTGGCCGCCTTGAAGAAAGATGCCACTGGGTCTGCCCGCTAGTTCTCCCATGAGCTTCCAAATCGTTTTCTGGTCGATTGCCGCGGTTGCTGTGCTGATCGTCCTCCCGATCGTGAGGATCTGGGGCATAGTCGATCACCTCCGCACTCGCGCCAGCGAGCGCCCAGGTTCCGGCGGCATTTCCGCGGGCATCGGCGCGGCGATGCTAGAAATCAACCGGTTGGTGGCGCGGCCGTCAGTCGAGCATCAAATCGACGCAGAGCACGCCACACTCGCGCGCGAAGACGACAGCGGAACAGGTTAGCCTCCGACGCATCGATACTTCGATGGTGCGGGGGGGCGCAAGCACCACCCTACTTTAGGGGTAATTTGACGGGTTCAACTACGCCCAGTACTCTAAAAACTATCAGGCCTTCGGTCTGACTTGGATTTCCGGGCGGAACAACCGGATAGAGAATTGGCTAATGATTGCGATCCTATTTTACGCGCGTGTTTTAGCCCGCACATTCGCTCTATCAAAAGACGCCTCTCCAGTCCGACGCGAACGCCTCGGAAATCGTAGCGAGACAACTCGCCATTCCCGCCTCCTTTTGATCGCGATTACCAAGCGGTCAAACCCCGCCCTTAACCGATTGGCTGCCTAGTCGCGGCCCCATTGCAATCCCACCGATTAACCGCCAGTTACGTGCGCGCCCGCGTACGTCAGAGCGACTTTTACGTCAGCGTTTAAGCATCACTTAAGTTTTTAGTTCTGTATCACTTCATTGAGAAAAAGAGGAGAGTCTAATGAGAAGCACCCTGACGATCGCATCACTTACGCTTGCCTTCGGCATGCTGGCAAACGGTGGAAGCGCGGCACCGGTCAGCGTTGATGGCGTTATCGGCCCTGAGTGGACCGGTATCACCCCGGTAAGCGTTTTGTACGACCCCACTGCTGATGAAGGCAACTTCGGCACCCCGACGAACAAGAATAAATACGGCGCCTACTCGATTTACACCCGCGGCGATGCCAATTATCTCTACGTCGGCCTTTCCTCCGGCGCGAACTATCTCGGCGGCCTCGATTTCGCCAATCTGTACTTTAGTACTGATCCCGCCACCGTCGGATCCAACCTCGGTTTCGAAACCGAGAATAACCTGGCGTTTGTTCCAGGTGTGTTCACCGGTGGCCCGGCGAACGATGGGCACTATCCTTACACGGCCGGCGGGGCAGATATTCACTACGCCGTTACACCCGGCATTGTCGGGACTTCGCCTAGCGTGATCGAATTCGCTGTGCCTTGGCAAGTCTTCACGAACAATACATTGGGCATTCCCGGCCTTGTGCCATCGACGACCAACGTCCGACTCAATTTGAGCCAGTCGTTCGGTTACAGCGTGGCGGGCGGCGCTGCTGATTACGGCACCACGCGATTAGGCGTTGTCAGCCTTCCCGTCCCCGAGCCAACTTCAATGGCGTTGATGGGTTTGATCACTCTTGTTGGACTGATGACGGGCCGCCGTCATCGCTAGTTGAGCAGGACTGCTACCTATCCAAGCCGTAGAAAACGAGAGCCGTGCTGCATTGCGAACAATCGCGACGCAGCACGGCTTCTTTTTGATTCGGAGTGCGTCGCTACTTCACCTGATCCTTCAAATCGTCCACATCTTGCTGCGCCTTTTCGACGCGCTTCTGTTGGCGCTCGTAGGCCTGCGCCTCAGGCATCGTCGCCAACTTCTCCTCTAGCTTCTTCGCCTCAGGCGTGCCAGGAGTGCTGATCTTCGTCATCACCTCTTTCGCCTTTAGCACAGGACCGGTAATGGCGGCCTGCTGTTCTTTGAACTTCTGCTCACCCGCTACCAAGCCATCGATCGTCTTATCGAGTTCGTCCACCTTCTTGCCGCCGGCCTTCTTTGCATCCTCGCCCGCCTTGGCAGCGTCTGGCGTTGCGGGCACCGTCATCGTTGGGTCTTCTAGCACTTTCCCCAAACCGGCCAGCGCGGCGCTCGCAGATTCGTCCGGCGTCGTCCCGGCGATTTCTTTGCACACTTCGTTCGCCGCCCGAATGCGCGCCGTATCATAAGCCGGCCGCAAGTTATCGAGCCGCTTCTGCGCTCGATCCAAATCCTTCACAGCCTCGTCGTACTTTTCTTTGGCAGATTCGCCAGCGCACCCGGCGATAAAAAACGCACACGCGAGCAAAACCAAAAACGAGCGCCACATAGAAAAATCCTTGCCGAGACGAAAGCGAGAGCCCACGCGAGCCGACGGTCTAGTATAACAGCCGGGCGTCGTTTTCAATCCCGTAGAGATTGAATCTGCGCGCTTTTCATCGCGCTGCGAACCGCATCAGTCGCGAGGACGTGTCGGCTCGCATCTCGCCCACTTAACGGCCAAGAAGGCCGCCGGGGACTTCAGCAGAGGACAGGTGGAGTTGCGCCGACACGCCGGCCTCGTTATGCCGAATTGCCATCCGCCCGCGAACATCGGCGACATTCGATTTCTGCACGATTTCGCCACACCGTGGAATGGTTCCAAACCCCGGCGTCGGCAGGCCGGCTTCATCTTCCCGACTGTACAACGCTAGCCGCTGGATCGCTTCGTAGCCGTCTGCGTACGCATCGTTGAAAACTGCCGATGACACGCGGCCATCTTCGATCGCGTCCAAAACAATTTCGCTCGTATCGAGTGCGATGATCGGAATGCGTTCGGCTTCCGGCTGAGAGGCGGCGGCCGCGATTGCCGATTCTGCCGCTTCGACATCGAATGCGACTATCAATGCGACCTTCGGATTGCTCAACTTCGTGGCCCCATTCGCATCTGCACCAATCGAAACGGTGACCATCGAATAAGGCCCGGCGCTCTCGGCATATCGGGACCAACCCTCTTGAAATCCAACTATCCGCTGTCGAACGATTTCACTTTGGCTGCTCGGAGCAGCAGTGGTCAATAGCATGATCTGGCCCGCGTGCTCGACTTTACAACGCGCAAACCAAGCGGCCTTGGCGCCCGCGCCAATCTGATCGAACCCGATGTGACACAAGCGCTTCGAACCCTCGGTGTCCTTGCCCAACGTCACCAGCTTCGTGTGTTTTGCTACGTCATTGATAAGCTCGACTTGGGAAGCAGGATCCTCTGCCGAGATGGCGATGCCGTCAAAATCGGCCGCGCGGATGCTTCGCACATACTCCGATTGTTGCTCCGCCGTCTGATTGGAAGCGGGTGCTTCAGTCCGCAACTCAACGCCAAATTCCTTCGCGGCCGCGCGAGCGCCCACTAAGGTACGCTGCCAGGGCTCGCCGGAGACACTGCTAATCATAAGCACGCGCGGCTTTTCTTCGTTCGTATTCTTTACGAACGTGTTCACGGCATATACGCCACATACCAAGAACACCGTGGCCACGGCCGCACCGGCGATAGCACTGAATTTGGTCATCGTAATTAACTCCTGGATCTCGATGGCAACGCGGAGAGGATTCCGTGCGTTGCCTTACGGGCACAGGCCCGTGCAATTCGCAGCGCAAAATCCGCGAAGAGAACAGGCTTGCTCCCCCGTATTCGCCGCCGGACGGTCAATCTTTGCCCGGCGCGAAAATATATCTGGGGCAGCTAGATACGGGACCTAACTTGGCCTGCTATTAATACACGGGCCGGCCGCGATTCTTTCACTAAAAATGCGGTGGCACCGCTATACGTGCGGCCAAAATGCTTGCACTAAAAAAACGACCCCGACCACCCCCGCAAGCAGCGAAAGGTACCAGAACGACTGCCGGCGCGTTAAGACGGCGATCGCCACGACCGCGATGCCGAGGTGAAACAACGTCACGCCCCGCTCAATCCCTTCATGCCGCGCGAGGCTCGATTCCGAGGACGTCTCGCGGTATTCCGCCTGCTCTTTCAGCGCGTCCAAATCGTGTTCGTATTCCTCGAGCTTACTGCGGTCTTTCTCGGCGCCTGGTTTGTCGAGCGCGGCGAGTAACTCCATCTTGGTCCGCAGCACGCTGGCCTTGATGCTTTTCCCCTGGTACTGACCCCAATGATCGTTAGCCTGGATTTGGTCGCGGCTCGACTCGGTCAAATATCGATTCGACAACTCGCCGCTGATCGCCGCCAACGCGGCCAATAGAGCCGCCGTTCCCGCCGCCCAATTGATCCATTGATGGTGCGACTCCCGGGCCCGCTCCAGAATATCCTCATGAATTTGTTCCGTCGGGGAGTCATCGGACATGGATTCGTTCCTTCTTTCCGTTTACCGATTTCGAATTTGCCGTCAGCATATTAGACTACCAAGCCTGTTTCTGGCCATCGGTCAAGCTGCGAAACCTGTTATAATTCGAGTATGGCCAAGCCCGGCGCAAACGGCGAATCGCAACCACCACGCGGACAAACTGCGGCCAATGTCCCAAGCGCGATCGCCAAACCGATCGCCGCCGCCGATTACTTCGCGCTCGCAACTTTTCTCCAACGCCGCGAGCAAATGCAACGGGGCCACAAGCGCGACACACACAGCGAAGCAGTGCGCACCGCAGGCGAACTCTACCACAATCGCGATTACGTCGCAGCCTACGAATCCTTCAAACCCGTGTATGACCGCATCTCCACGGACATGCAGCGCGTTCTGGCGCGCAACATCGAAATCGAAGCAAAGAAGATGGCCGCCGAGCAGGGCAAGTCGCTCGCGGTCGCCAAAGAAAATGTTCAGCAGATGAGGGCCCATGCCCAACAGCTCTCGGATCAATTCGAAAGACTGCGGCAAGAATTGGAAAGCAAACCACTCGTTCGATTGCACATTAAGCGCGGCAGAATCGTCGTCACCGAGACTCCGAAGCCTCAAGAATCATCACCCACAACGTTCAGCAGCGGCGAAGAAACGCGCGTCGAAGCAAAACCGAGTGAGACCCTTGAGTTTTCAGTCGGGCCCGATCGCTATAGAAAAGCGCCGTACGACCCTCCGAAAATCGGCAACATGTATTCGGTTCGCGACAAATCGCAGGCCGAGAGAATTATTCGGGTCATCGCCACGAGCGACGACGGAGCACAGGTGCAAGTCGACATACTCGAGGAGGGAGCGGCCAAAAAAGCCATTACGCTCACGGCGGAGTCATTGGCGCGCCAAGCTGCCAAAGGCTGGTGCCATTTGCTCGTGCCGGTCGCTACGCAGGCCCAAGCATCGACCAAACCCCGGCACCCGGCAGCACGTGCGATCGCCGACGGCAAAACGATGCGCATCGACATCCAGAATTTCGGTCGCCTTTGCGGCACCGTCGCGATCGCGAACATCAAATACAACACGCAGGTCATCAAAGACGTCGCCGACGGCTCGTTCCGCGCGGGTGAATATGAGAAAGCCTTTCTGACATTCGAACAGCTCGTCACTGGATTCTCGTCGGCGATAAATATGGGCCGTCAAGAAATCTCCGATGGACGGCGCCAATTGATCGCAGATAAAGGCCGCTTAAGCGGCAAGGAAGTTCAAGAACGCACCGCGCTACTCGTTCGCCGCGAGCAAAGAATTTTCTCCGCCGAGCGAGAATTCTCCGCCATTCTCGAAGGCCTGCGCATGTTTATGATGAGGTAAGAGTGACTTCACGCGACTCATCCAACCCCGTTGTAGCTGGCCTCTTTGAGGCCGGGCTCGCAGTTTGCCGCAGTCACAGACCCCACCCACAGTCTTGAATTTACTTCTAACTCGCCGTCGAAACGAAAAGAGCCGCGAGGGAAGAGGTGACCCCCGCGGCTCGATAGTGTGGGCTCAGATCTCTGGCCCAGCAACTCACATCACATCAATTTCAAAAGTCGACGCGGCTTCAACTCATTCTTTGCGACCGCGGCCAGAGAACTTACGTGTATTCACGAACACGAGCGCGCAAAGACCGAGTAGCGTACAAGTGGCCGGTTCGGGAACCGCCGGCGTTATCGACATGATCAGCAGCTCCGGCGCACCGCTAAATAGCTGAATAACTCCCGTCACGTTGACCGGACCTCTTGCTATCGGAGTGCCGAACAAATTCTGCGTGTTGGGAAGATTCGCACTGTTGGGATACGAGTACGTGGTCGGATTGTAGAACCCTGTCAGAGTATTCGACGCGCCATCCGTGAGCGTCACACTAACATTCGTCGTGCCGTAGTTTCCCGAAATGAGGCTCGAAACCGCGACGTTCTCCACGGTCACGAGATGTCCAGCGAAGCTCGGAAACGGGTTACCAGCGGTCGGTTGCGTCGTGTATCCGGCCATCGACGGAATCGTCTGGACCAGCGGTGCCGGCACCGAGTTGCCCGAAGAAATCTTGGTGATTGCCGTTGGCGTTCCCATTTCTGGGATTCCGTTGAACGGCGAATTGGGGCCAGATATCGTCAGCTGGTCACCCACAGCGGGAACGTATCCTCCCACCAGCGTGCCGGCAACGGGAGTTGCAAACACATCCTGGGAGCCAGTCCCGTCATCAACGAGAAAGATATATCGGGTCGTCGCGACACCATTAAACGTGCCCGGCACCGAAAGCACGGCGCTTACCACCGGATTTTGATCAAGCGTGATCGCCGTTCCGCTGGCGGTCAACTGCGCCGCAGCAATACTGCTTGCCTTAGCGTTGGTAGAGCCGACGCAAGCGGCGCCCAAAACCAGGCCGGCAATCATAAGCCGGCGATTACTGCTCAGCGCCATTCCGGACGCGACACGCGTCAGAAATGCACACATAGATTTCACATTCGTTCTCATTGGCAGATCCTTGACTTCGTCGATGTTGAATGGAAAGGAAAGGAAAACTTCAAATACTAAACCGATTGCAGACGTTCTTTTTGAGCACAAATCTCCTTTCGGAAAAATGGAACTTCGCCCGACAACTCCTCTCAAGAAAACCAGGCATCGTTTCCAATAAATCAGGATTCCGGGCTACTGATGAAGGCGCCTACCAGCCAAAACCCAGCATGAGGCGAAAGTGAGCAGCAGAATGCTTGCCGGTTCCGGCACCGCCGCAGGGGTCGCTAAGCTTGAACCGCTTCCGGCGCCGGCGCTCGCGCCGAAGTTGGCGCGCCAGTCCGTATAGCCCTGCGCCCCGTTGATGCCGGTATCCCGCCAGACGACATAGTCTCTCGCGTCGACTTTGCCATCGTGGTTGTAGTCGCCGGTAAGTCCTGCTGCTGCGCCGAAGCCAATATCGAGTCCGCTGAATGAAGCCAGCGTCGACGACGTGTACCAATCGATCGAAGAATTGTCGGTCAACGTAGCTGGATTCAGCACGTTCGCAGCAGGAATGAAGTCGATCGCTCCGCCAAGTGTTCCCGTGCCGCCAAATGAGCTAATGAACAGGTTGCCATTCTTGTCCAGCGCAAGATCACGGGCTGTGTTGATCGACGTGCTCAAATCGATCGTTTTGACGACGTTGTAGCCGGCAGTCGGATCGATCACATAAAGTTTATTAAGCGTCACCCCCGATACCTGAGCGCCATAATCGGCGTAGATATACTTCGAAACGCTCGTATTGTACGCGAGCGACGTGAAGTTCGCGTTCGTACCCAACGTCGGGTCAACGTCCTTCACCATCGTCAGCGCAGCGGTCGTCGCGTTCACTTCGTAGAGTTTGCCGAGAGCCGAAAACACCAGCCCCGTAGAGTTGTCCTTCCAGGCTGCGCCTACGGTGTGCGTAAAATCCTCGGGGATTGAGGTAGCACTTTCTCGAGCACCGCTCGCAGCCGGAGCTCCGCCGCCCGCGCCGTCGCCGGCCGTGTAGTTGTAAACCAAGGCAGTCCCCGAATCGTAGCCAGTCGCCAAAATCTTCGTGTTGTCGGGGCTCACCGCCACTTCGCCAAGCCGCGTCACCGTCACCGTACCGCCGGTAGCCGTTCCCGTGTCGACGATGAGCGTTGGCGCTGGTACCGGATCACTGCCCTGCGTGGCGTAACTGAAGATCTGCCCCCCGCCAGCGGCAGTTCCAAAGTCGACGGCGAGCAGGTTGCCGTGGGCGTTGTGGAGCACGCCGCCGAGATTATCGAATTTCACTACTTCGAGAAATGGCGTACTCTGCCAAGGACTGGTGAGCTTCGCTCCACCACCTGCCGTGGCGGGGCCGCGTACTAATTCGACGGTAGCTGCGGCGTTTGAATTACTTAGTCCGAAAACTAAGTCTCCTGCTTGCGGAAGATCAGCTCGCGCTATACGCTGACTTGCGACAGCAGTCGCCAAGGTTGTTATTAGAAGGGCGACACTCTTCAGGCGCGCAACATCGATGGTTGACATGGGTTCTCCTCATGCACATCGCCTGCTCTTTCACGCCACGCCAACCCGTCGAATGTCTGTTCGACAAACGACTGTGCTTCAACTTCTAACTCATCCCGGTTGACATTTCAATTACCAAATAAGAATTCTCAGGCGAATTCATCAAAGCTTCACGAGTCTGCATCAATATGACGCCGGCGTCTAACTAGGTTGACGTGTTTTAATCTACAGGCGAATCGATACGAGGACCGAGTCGATGTCTACTCGATCTGTACGGGGAAAGTGCGCGTTTACATTGGTCGAATTGCTCGTCGTGATCGCGATCATCGGGATCTTGGTCGCGCTGTTGCTCCCGGCTATTCAAGCTGCGCGCGCAGCGGCGAGGCGCGCTCAGTGCGCTAACAACATCAAGCAACTCGGACTGGCGGCGGAGAATTTCCTTTCTGCCAAGAAGGTCTTCCCAGTCGGACTCCAAGGCCCGAGCATAACTGGTAGTGACGCCCTGAATGGGCCGGTGTGGACGAACGTGTTTATCGAGCTCATGCCCTATATTGAGCAGGACAATCTTCAGACAGCGTTCGACAAGAAAACCGCGACTGGCAATTTTGCCGGTAACAACACAGGCACTGCCGGCGCCACGAATACGATCGCCGCTCAAATCGTCGTAAACTTCCGCTGCCCTTCGAGCCTAAATCCGACCCAAAGCACCGTAAGCGGTTTCATCTTTGGCAACAACGATTATGCCGGCAACGGCGGTACGCGCGTCTATGCGCCTGTAGCCGATACCCGCAGGAGATTCGCTGCCGGCAAACCTCCTAACTCAGCGGTTCTCATTGCGGACAAGCCAACCTACAACGATGGATTGTTTAACCTCGTGGAACGCGGCGATTCTGGGACCGGCATTAAGCAGGTCACCGATGGTCTCAGTAAAACGTTCATGTTCGGTGAAAGAAGCCGCGACGACCCCAACGACGCTGTCTCACACGCTTCAAGTTACCCCCTCGAGTCATGGTGCGGCTGGGCATGGACCTCGAATGTCAACTCCACCGGCGACAATTTGGGACATTCGGCGGTCGCGATCAATTTCATGATGCCGCCGGGCCCGGCTAATAGCCAAGATGCAAATGATCGAATTTGCGCCTGGGGCAGCTACCACCCGGGCGGCGCCAATTTCTGCATGGCGGATGCTTCCGTCAGCTACTTGACTGACTCGACCGATCTCACCGTCTTGCAGTCACTCTCGACTATCCGCGGTAACGAAATCACCAATAATCCGTAGCCGGACACCTCGCCGGATCATTCGACACTGGCCGTCGCAAGCGGTTCGACCTACGCTAGATGCATTCATAAAACTGGATGCGTCCACATGAATCGCCCGCGCCGAACGTCACTGATTCTTATCTTTACACTCACCATCACCGGCAGGGCACTTGCCGCTGACGCGCCGGCTGTCACACCGCTACTAAATGCGCACGCGCACAATGACTACGAGCACGAGCATCCTCTGTTCGACGCTCTTGACCAGGGATTCGCGAGCGTTGAAGCAGACGTTTACCCAGTCGACGGCGAGTTGCTCGTCGGGCATAACCGCCGCGATTTGAAACCTGAACGCACGCTGGAGTCGCTCTACCTGGCGCCGCTGGCTGAACGCGCTGAAAAAAACGGCGGCCACGTCTTCCCGCAAGTCACGCGTTTCTTTTTGCTCATCGACTTCAAAGCCGACCCACCGGAAACGTACCGCCTTCTGCAACAACTCTTAGATAAGCACGCCAGCTTGTTCACATCGATCGAAAACGATCACGTGCATCCAGCCGCCATCACGGTGGTCTTAACCGGTAACCGACCCAAACTCGATCCCAACGATAAATCGCTGCGCTACGTTGGCCTCGATGGCCGCATCTCCGAGCTCGAGAATGGCACGCCCGCCCACTTCATGCCGATGGTCAGCGACTCCTGGCGACCCCAGTTTCACTGGGACGGCTCGGGCGAAATGCCCTCCACGGAGCGCGCCAAACTCGTGGAAATCGTCGCGAAAGCGCATGCCGCCGGCCGAGTGGTACGTTTCTGGGCCACACCCGAAAACGAAAACCTGTGGCGAGAGCTCCGCGCCGACGGCGTCGATTTGCTCAATACCGACCAACTCGCCCGTCTGGCGAAGTTCTTGAACGCTTCATCCGCGCCGCAACACCCATAATTCACACTCCGGCAGCCATGCGATTAATCTTCGCAATCACCTTGCTTGCTGCCCTGACGATCGAAAGCGTTTCCGCAGGCGCGAAGCCGATTCATATCGTCGTGCGAGTTCCAAACGATACGCCGGCGAGCACACAAATCTTCCTAGCCGGGTCGCTTACCACTGTCGGCATTTGGAAAGCGGATGGTTTGAAGCTTAAGCGGCAAGAGGATGGAACGTACGCAGGTGATATCGATCTCGACTCCGGTCAAACGCTCGAATACAAAATCACGCGCGGCGATTGGTCAACCGTAGAAAAGCAATCCGATGGAAGCGAACGGCCGAATCGAACGCTTACCGCAGGTGCCGATACGAACTCGCTCGCTATCACGGTCGAAAGCTGGGCAACCGGAACAGTGAGTGAAAATCACCCCACGACCGTCGTCGGCACATTAAAACTCCATCGGCTCGATTCCCAAGCACTCGGTCAGCAGCGATTCATACGAGTGTGGCTACCGCCCGATTACAACGCCGACGGGGTCCGCCGCTTCGCTGTACTTTATATGCAGGATGGCCAGAACTGTTTCGATCGCGCCACCAGCGCTTTCGGCAACGAGTGGGAAATCGATGAATCGATCACCAAACTCATTTCCGAAAAGCACATCCCACCGCTAATCGTTGTCGGTGTCGACAATGGTCTCACACGGCGGGCCGACGAATACACGTTCGATGCCGACGGCGCACAGGGAGGCGGCAAAGCTGCATCGTATGCCAAATTCCTGCTTACCGAAGTCAAGCCATTCGTCGACAACACTTACCGTACGGAACCCGAACCAGCCCACACTCACATTGGCGGCTCGTCGCTGGGCGGGCTTGTCTCGCTCGAGATCGTCCGGCGCAATCCAAATACCTTCAGCGGCGTGATCGCGATGTCGCCCGCCCTCGGATGGGCCGATGAATCGCTTACCAAAGCCATCGACAACGCCCCTGGCGGCTTACAAACGGCGCGCGGGTGGCTGGACATCGGGGCCCGCGAAGGTGAGCCGCAAAGCGAAGCCGGCCCGATCGGCAAGAACAGCCAGCACTACGTCGATGCGGCGCGACGACTCGACGCGATCCTGACAAAACATCACATCGCTCACCGGTTCACGATCGATGATCTGCACGCAGCGCACAACGAGCCCGCCTGGGCAGGCCGCTTTCCGCAAGCGATTTCCTATCTCCTGAACGCGAAGGAGTGACGTGTCCGACTCAATGCGGCGGCGACGGCCGCAATTCACCGCGCTACTAGTCGAACGTTATAAGGGTTAGAATTCCAGCATGAGTCCCGATGTTCTAATCGTCGGCGCGGGCCCGGTCGGCCTCACGATGGCTGCCGCCCTCGACCGCCACGGCCTTAAGTGCCGTATCATCGACAAGGCCCCCGCTCCCAGCGACAAATCGAAAGCGCTCGTCGTGTGGAGTCGCACGCTGGAGCTGCTCGATCGCCTCGAACTGGCAGACCCCTTCGTCGCCGCCGGCATGAAGGCCGACGGCGCGAGCATGTACGCGGGCGGCGAACGGCTCATGCATATCTCGCTCACCGGCGTCGATAGCCCTTTCGGCTACCCTCTGATGCTGCCGCAAAACGAAACCGAGCGGCTACTCACCGAGTACCTGGCGAAGCGCGAAATTCGCGTCGAGCGCCAGCTAGAACTCCTCTCCTTCAACGAACAACCCGATTCGATAACTGGCCAACTTCGTCGTGCTGATGGCAGCGAAGAAGCGTTCGCCGTGCCATGGCTCATCGGCTGCGACGGCGCTCACAGCTGCGTCCGGCACGGCCTCGGCATGCAGTTCACCGGCTCCGCCGAGCCCAATGACTGGTTCCTCGCCGATATCCACGTCGAAGGCCCGCTCCCTACAAACGAGCTCAGTATCTACTGGCACGAAAAAGGTGTGCTCGTTTTCTTCCCGATCGACGGCAAGCGATTTCGCGTCATCGCCGATCTCGGCACTGCTGCCAACACCGGCCCGCCGCCCGATCCCACGCTCGAACAAGTGCAAGCCAAACTTGACGAGCGCGGCCCCGGAGGACTCAAGATCGTCGACCCCATCTGGCTCGCCGGTTTCCGCATCAACGAACGCAAAGTCTCCGACTACCGCCGCGGCCGCGTCATGCTCGCCGGCGACGCCGCCCACATCCACAGCCCCGCCGGCGGCCAGGGCATGAACACCGGCATGCAGGACGCCTTCAACCTCGCCTGGAAGCTCGCCCTCGTACAACACGGCCAAGGCCAACGCGAACCGCTGCTCAATAGTTATTCCAAGGAACGCAGCGCCGTCGGCGATCAGGTCTTGAAGGGAGCAGCGCTAGCGACGATATCCGCCACGCTGCGAAACCCGATTGCTCAATACCTGCGCAACCATATCGCGCCGATCGTCGCGTCGTTTGACTTCGTCCAAGATCGTCTCAAGAACATGCTCTGCGAGTTGGCGATCAATTACCGCCACGGCCCGCTTACCGCCGAGTCGTGGCCGCGCCACCTTACGGGACTT
>JABDGM010000035.1 GCA_013286045.1 Planctomycetota bacterium
CTTTGGGAGCTAATAGCCGTTAGCTCTTAGCTATTGGCCAGATTGAGACAGAAGTCCTTTCTGGCTATCAGCTAAAAGCTAATAGCTAAGAGCTCATATGTGGCCCGCGCTTTTGGGAATTCAAAGGGCGCGGGCCGTTTTGCTTTAATCGCATTTTTTTGGGATGACCAGGCACATGGCCCGCAAGCGATCGGAAGAAGACGAAGTGGAAGATAAGGAAGATTCGGCCGCCGTGGCTGTCGAAGGCGAGGGCGACGAAGCCAAAGATGAGCCGCTGAATCTGGACGTCCAGGTCGCGAGCCCCAGCGCTTGCGAACGTCACGTCACGGTGACGATCGCGCGCGAAGACATTGAGCGCTACTTCGACGATGCGTTCAGCGAGATGATGCCTACCGCCGCTGTGCCGGGCTTCCGCGCCGGCCGCGCTCCACGCAAAGTGGTCGAGCATCGCTTCCGCGATGAAGTTTCAGACCAGGTGAAGAGCGCGCTGTTGCTCGATAGTCTTGAGCAAATCAGCGAAGAGCAGCGCTTCACGGCTATTAGCGAGCCCGATTTCGATCTCGAAGCTGTCGAAGTGCCCAAAGATGGTCCGATGACGTTCGAGTTCACGATCGAAGTGCGGCCGGAATTCGACATGCCGAAGTGGAAGGGCCTTAAGCTCAACCGGCCCACGCGCGATTTCACAGACGCCGACATTGATGAACAACTTGAGCAGATGCTCGCCCGTTACGGCCAACTCGTGCCAATCGAAGGCGAAGCGGCCGAAGGCGATTACATTTCGGCGAACATCACCTCAACGCACGACGGCAAACAACTCGCTCGCGAGAGCGAAGCCGTGTTGCGAATCCGCCCGACGCTCAGCTTCCGCGACGCCAAGCTCGAAGGCTTCGCCAAGCTTATGACAGGCGCGAAAGAGGGCGACACTCGAAAAGCCGAAATCACGCTCAGCAAAGACGCGCCGAATGCCGACTTACGCGGCAAGAAAATCGAGCTCGAATTCGAAGTCCTGGGCGTCAAAAAACTGAAACTACCGGAACTCACCGAAGAGTTCCTGCAAGAGATCGGCAACTTCGGCACTGAGAAAGAACTCCGCGATGCGATTCGCAAGAATCTCGAGCGGCAAATGGAGTATCAGCAGCAGCGCATCGCGCGCACGCAAATCTCCTCGCTACTCACCAAGAGCGCCGACTGGGAGCTGCCGAAGGGGCTGCTGCAACGCCAGAGCAGCCGCGAGCTCGAACGCGCCGTCATGGAACTCCGCCGCAGTGGTTTTAGCGAAGCCGAGATTCGTGCCCGCGAAAATCAATTGCGGCAGAACAGCGCCGCTAGCACGTCAACAGCCCTGAAAGAGCACTTCATTCTCGAGCGGATCGCCGAGGAAGAAAAACTCGACGTCGAGGAAGGTGATTACGACAAGGAAATCTTCCTCATCGCGGCCCAAAGTGGCGAGTCGCCACGGCGTGTGCGGGCTCAGCTCGAAAAACGCGGCTTGATGGACGTGCTTCGCAATCAAATCATCGAGCGCAAAGTGCTCGAGCTGGTTCAATCGGAAGCCAAGTTCAACGACGAACCTTATAAACCCGAAAAGACCGACACGGAGGCCATTTCCATTGCCGCGGGCGGCGGCACCGGGGCCGAAATCCCCGAAGTCACGGAAGAAAAGGCCGAGGCCAAAGAAAAGGACGTCAAGGAAAAGGATAAGTCGAAGAAAGAAAAGTAGGCTTCTATTTTTCCCTGCAGGCCAAGGACGGCCGCAAATTGAGCCGTTCGTTCTTCGATTTTCGGCGCTGACGCGCAGGGCTTGTCCACGTAGATTGGGCTTAATTCCGCGGGTCTGCTGCGCGCCTCTTGACGTTTGCTTTCGCTTACCAAGGATTCTGCTATGAGCAAAAACAGTTTTGAAACCGATTTCTCGGGGGGCCGCATCTCGGCCCAAGCGATGCGCGACTACCAGCGGCAACGGCAGATGACGCTGGGCGACCTGCTTCTGGAAAACCGCGTAATTTTCCTGCAAGGGGAAATTTTCGACGGCAACGCCAACGAGTTGGTGATGAAGCTCCTGTACTTGCAGAGCGAGAACCGCCGCAAGGACATCCACTTCTACATCAACTCGCCTGGCGGCAGCGTGAGTTCCACGCTCGCCATTTACGACACGATGCAAATGATTTCGTGCCCCGTTTCCACCTATTGCGTGGGCCTCGCAGCCAGCGGCGGAGCAGTGCTCTTAGCCGGCGGTGCCAAAGGCAAACGGTTCGCACTGAAGCATGCAAAAGTGATGATCCACCAACCGCACGGCGGCGTCGGTGGCCAGGTTTCGGATATTGAAATCCAGGCCAACGAAATCCTCCGCACGCGGGCCTCGCTCAATGAAATTTTGGCAAGCCACTGCGGCAAGACTGTGGAAGAAATTGGCAAGGCCTGCGATCGCGATTACTACATGACCGCCGATGAGGCCAAGGCGTTCGGAATCGTAGACGACCTCCTCCTGAAGCAGCCGACCCCGGAAGGCGAGGAAGATTAATTGCGGATTGGCGAATGCGGACCGAAGATTTCAATTTTCTAATCCGCGTCCCGAAATCCAAAATCGAAATACTTTCCGCAACACAAATCACCAAGCAGAAACAACCACCATGCCCCTAATCCCCTACGTAATCGAAAAGAGCGGCCGCGAAGAGCGGGCGATGGATATCTACAGCCGCCTGTTGGCCGACCGCATCGTGATGCTCGGCTCGGCGGTCAACGACGACGTGGCGAACAGCCTCGTCGCGCAGCTCCTGTTCTTGCAATCGGATGATCCGAAGGCGGACATCCACCTGTACATCAACTCGCCCGGCGGCAGCGTAACGGCCGGCCTGGCGATTTATGACACCATGCAATTTGTATCGTGCGATGTGGCCACGTATTGCATCGGCCAGTGTGCCTCGATGGGTGCCGTGCTGTTGGCCGCCGGCGCCGAAGGCAAGCGGCACGCCTTGCCAAACAGCCGGATCATGATCCACCAGCCCTCTGCCGGCATGGAAGGCACGGCCGAGGACATCCTTATTCACGCGACCGAGTACAAGAAAACCAAAGATCGGCTAAACCGCATTCTCTTCAACCACACGGGCCGGTCTCTCGAGCAAATCGAGAAGGACACGGACCGCGACAAGTTCATGTCCGCCGAAGAGGCGTTGGAATATCGCCTGATCGATAAGGTAGTGACGAACCTGTCGACGCCCAAGGCAGTGAAAGCAACCTAGCGACACGCGGAGCGGTCTCTCTGCGGCCGCAGTTTTCGAATCCGCCGCGGCGGACTCGCCGACGTGCCTGCTGGCAATGCCATCTGCCTACAATTTCGAGCGACGTCATCGCGCTAGCAGCCGTTCGGCTTGACGCTAGCCCTGCGATTTTCTATTGAACGCCTGTATTCGGCGGCAGTTTCCTGCACTTGTCTCGCTGCCGAAGCTCCCCGGAGCCTCGTTTTGCTTCAACGTTTGCAAACAACGCGATCCCGCTGCGCTGCCCTCGCGCGAGTTGCTGCGCTTGTGGTCTCGCTCGGCATGACGGTCGGTTGCCAAAACAACTCCGAGCGCGACCTCATCGCCCGCGATCGGCGAATGCAGGAAGACCAAATCTACGCACTCCAAGACTACATAAACCAGTACCAGCGCCTACTGTGCCAATACCGCTCAGAGAATGCGTCACTCCGACGCCAGCTGTCGGGGAGTTACACGACAGTTGTTCCGCAAGCCGCGGAGCCCGAGCCACCATCGGTCTTACGCTCTGGAAGCCCGCAGCCGAGTAGTACCCCGCAGTTCAAAACGCCGGAGACTCCTGGCGTTAAGCAGCAACAACTTCCCGCAACTCCGTCCATTCCGGACATAACTCCCCCGGACGTGCCGCCCCTTAAATCGACAACCGACGACGCGCCGGATCGAGAAAGCAATCACGTCGCCAGCGAAGAGCGAAAACTCGATTCCGCACCGAAAGTCGTCCAGGCCTCGTACGACGCGCCTGCTTCGGGACCTCAAACTCAAATGACGGCTAGCGCCGACAACGCCTCCTGGTCCTCACGATTGAACTCCGTCAGCGATCTGATGATCGCTGGCGAAGTTGTGGAAAACAACTCCGGCGGTCCCCGGTTGATGATCGACGTCGTGCCTTTCGATTCGAATGGGCAAGTCAAGGCTTTCGAAGGAAGTGCCTCGATCATGCTCCTTGAGATCGACGAAAATGGCAAGCAGCACAGTCGCGGTCGCTGGGACTATAGCCGCGATGACGTTCGAGCTGCCATCAACACCGCGACCGGCAAACCGACGATGCGGTACTTCATCGAACTGCCGCCCAATACGCGAACTGGCGGACCCGTTCAAGTCTGGGTGCGACTCGTACCGCAGACTGGCGCGAAGCTTCTTTCTCATGCCTCGGTGGACATGACGAAGCCTGGCGTCTTCTCTTCGCGACCTGAAAAGCGAGACAGTTCAACCGCAACCAAAACGAGCGTCGTGGCAGCATCCTATTCCGAAGACACACCGAACGCCGGAGAGTCATCCACATCGGCGCCCGAGATTAACACCACGAACACGGAATCCGCGTGGGTCGTGGCCCAACCTGGCAAGCCGGCGATTTTGCCGCCGGAGACGAGCGACACCTCTGGAGCGGGCGGCTGGCGAACCTCCGCGCAATCGATTCCTGCATTTGTCGCATCCAGCACCGACGCGGCTCCCGTAACTGCGAATCCGACACCTGCTCCACTCCCACGGCGGGAAATTCCGGCCGCGGCAGAAGCCCCACCCAGACGCCCAAGCTGGTCCTCCGATCGATCCAGCGATTCAGCGCGAAAAGACGTGACGCGACCTAGCTGGTCCGCAACCCGCTAATTGAAAATACCACATATCGCCGCAACTCGATGGCGATTCAGGCCGCAGGTTGTACGTCCCGAGCGGCTCATTTAAACTCGACGTGATGCCTGCCGCCGAGACTCCTTCGATCGCCAAAAGTCCCGCGCGGTTGAACGTCGCCGATCGGCTTGCGGAGATGGCCCGCTTGATGCCAAATGCCATCGCGGTCGTAACTCCGCCGCGAATGTCTCCGGGGTACCGGTCCGAGCAGCGCGGCAAGTCGGGCAACTCTTACGCGACAACGACCTTTGCCGAACTTGATGCAAACGCCACCCGCGTCGCCCGCGGGTTGGTCGCTTGGGGCGTGCCGCCTGGCACTCGTCTCGCACTCCTGGTGCGCCCCGGAATCGACTTCGTCGCTCTGGTTTTCGGTCTGTTGCGGGCAGGCGTCGTCATAGTTCTCGTCGATCCAGGACTCGGCCGCAAAAATTTGGTGCGATGCTTGTCCGATGCGAAACCAGAAGGCTTCGTTGCCATCGGTTTGGCCCAGGCGGCGCGCGCCGTGCTGCGGCACAAGTTTCCTTTGGCAAAATGGAACATTACCTTCGGCCGCCGGTGGTTTTGGGGTGGAATCACGCTAAAACAACTCCAAATAATCGGAGGCAGGACTTCCGCGGTTCTTCCCTACACTTCCGCCAATTCAGCGGCCGCGGTCATTTTCACCTCCGGCAGCACCGGTCCGCCGAAGGGCGTTCTCTACACTCAGCGAATGTTCGACACACAAGTTGCCGACATTCAAACCGCGTACGAAATCACGCCCGGCGGCGTCGATCTATCCTGCTTTCCACTGTTCGCACTGTTCAATTCGGCGATGGGAATCACGACTGTATTTCCCGAAATGGACTTCTCTCGCCCGGGGTCCGCGGACCCATCCAAGCTCGTCTTGGCGGCGAATGATTTGCAGGTGACGCAGGCGTTCGCATCGCCTGCCGTTTGGGAACGGCTATGCCCTTACGGTGCCGAATCTGGCAAGCGAATTGAAACGCTTCGGCTAGTACTATCCTGCGGCGCGCCGGTGCGCGCTGATTTGCTTCGGCAGATTCTTCAGATCACGGGCGAACGAGCGCAGATGCACACGCCCTATGGAGCCACCGAGTGTTTACCTGTCGCATCAATCGAGGCTGCTGAAGTTCTCCAGGATACCGCTCCCCAAACCGACCGAGGCGCGGGCATCTGCGTCGGCCGTAAATTTAGTTCGATCGAATGGCGCATCATCCGCATTTCCCATGGCCCAATCGCGTCCTTGGATATGGCCGAAGAGCAGCCGCAGGGGGAAATTGGCGAACTGATTGTCCGCGGGCCACAAGTGTCCCCTGCCTACGTCACCCGAACCGAAGCCAACGCCACCGCAAAAATCGCCGACTCACATTCCGTAATCCGAAATCCGCAACCCGAAAATCCCACGTGGCATCGCACCGGCGACGTCGGCTACCTCGACCCACAACTCCGCTTCTGGTACTGCGGTCGCAAGTCGCATCGCGTTGAGACGCCGATGGGCCCCTTCTTTACCGAGTGCATCGAACCGATATTCAACACGCATCCGGCGATCCGGCGTAGTGCTCTCGTAGGTATTGGGCCGCTCGGCCGGCAGGCTCCAGTGCTCGTGGTTGAGCCTCATCCAGGGCATCGCACCGACGTGCTCGCTCACGAACTCACTAACTTCGCGAATTCGCAAGGCGCCACGCGGTCCATAGAACGCATTCTTTTTTATCCAAGCCTGCCGGTGGATGTTCGCCACAACGCAAAAATCAACCGCGAATGGCTGGCGACATGGGCCGCCTCGCAACTTCCTGAACTCGTTACCCAGTCCCCAGTCCCCAGTCTCTAACGCTATTCATGCACGCACTGGTTACCGGCGGCGGCGGATTCTTGGGCTCCTACATCGTGGAGGCTTTGCTGGCCCGTGGCGATCGCGTGCGAAGTTTTAGCCGAGGTATATATCCGAAGCTCGATGCGGCTGGCGTCGAAGTCGTCCAAGGCGATTTGCGCGACAATTCAGCACTGGCTGCTGCCTGCGAAGGGATTGATTGCGTCTTCCACACCGCGGCCTTGCCGGGAATCAGCATGGACCGCGACGCGTACGTCACTGTGAACCGCACAGGCACCGAGTTGCTGCTTTCGAACGCCGATCAATGCGGCGTGCAGCGGTTCATATACACGAGTAGTCCCAGCGTGGTATTAGCGGGCCGCGACCAGGCAGGTGTCGATGAGTCGACCCCTTATGATTTTGCGTGGATGGAAGAAAACCGAGCTTACTACTCGCTCAGCAAGGCCCAAGCCGAGCAGGCCGTGTTGGCGGCCAATTCGGAGACATTTCGCACATGCTCCCTGCGGCCGCACCTTATTTGGGGCCCGCGCGACACGCACCTCATTCCGCGCCTCCTCGCCCGCGCTCGCTCCGGCAGACTCCGACGCGTTGGCGACGGCGCAAACCTGGTCGACATTACCTATGTCGAAAATGCAGCGGCCGCACATCTACAAGCCGCCGACGCAATGAACGACGCTGCCGAGCGGGACGGCTCGTCCACGAACCCGGCCGGCAAAGCGTACTTCATCAGCCAGGGCGAACCGGTGAATTGTTGGCGGTGGATTGATGAGATCTTGTCGCTTGCCGATTTGCCGCCCGTCTCGAAATCTGTCTCCTTGCGAACGGCTCAACGAATCGGCGCCGCGTTCGAAACCGCCCATCGTTTTCTGGGCCTGCGCGCGGAGCCGCCCATGACTCGCTTTCTAGCGTCGCAGTTGAGTACTTCTCACTGGTTCGATATCTCCGCAGCGCGGCGAGACTTCGGTTATGAGCCCCGCATCTCAACGGCCGAGGGCATGCGACGACTCGCCGACTGGTTGAAAAATCAAAGCGGAACTCTCACCGCGCAGGCTTAATTTCAGCCCTAAAAACGCCGTGCCCTAGCCCATTTTCGGCACTTCAAATACAATCGCTAGATTACGAATATACTTGCGAGGAAGCCCGTGCTGCGAACTCATACGTGTGGCGAATTACGCCGCGAACACATCGGAAAGGAAGCCACGCTTTGCGGATGGGTTGATAGTTATCGCGACCACGGCGGGGGTTTGTTCGTCGATCTCCGCGACCGCTACGGCATGACGCAGGTCGTCTTCAACCCGCCCGATACTTCGCAGCCGATCATCGACGAAAGCAAGCAGCTCCGAGCCGAATACGTTATCCAGGTCACGGGCAAAGTGGCCGAGCGCCCGAGCGGCATGGCCAACTCGCGGCTCGCGACCGGCGACATCGAGCTCCGAGTCACTGGCTTCAAATTACTCAACAAAAGTCTCACGCCACCCGTTTCGCCGAACGCGCACGCTCAAGACATGCCGAACGAGGAATTGCGGCTCGAGCATCGCTACCTCGATTTGCGTCGGCCCGCAATGCAGCAAACGCTGATGCTGCGCGACCGGCTCATCAAAGGCATGCGCGATCACTTCGCAAATCTCAACTTCATCGACGTCGAGACGCCAATCCTCGGTCGCAGCACGCCAGAAGGGGCCCGCGACTACCTGGTGCCCAGTCGCGTGAGCCGCGGTTCATTCTACGCGCTGCCCCAATCGCCGCAGCTCTACAAGCAAATCCTGATGATGGCCGGCTACGATCGCTATGTGCAGGTGGCTCGCTGTTTCCGCGACGAAGACCTGCGGGCCGACCGCCAACCGGAATTCACGCAGCTCGACCTCGAAATGTCGTTTATCGATTCCGATGATGTAATGGGAGTCATCGACGGCCTCGTCCAGAAGCTTGCCAAACAAGAGCTCGGCCTCGACGTAAAACTGCCGCTGCCGCGAATTACCTACGACGAAGCCATGGAGCGCTTCGGCCACGACGCGCCCGATCTTCGCTTTGGTCTGGAGCTCGTCGATTGCACCGACCTCGCGGCGAAGAGCGACTTCCGCGTGTTTTCGAGTGTCGCCACGAGCGGCGGCAAAGTTCGCGCGATCAACGCCAAGAAAGGCGGCGAAAACTATTCCCGCCGCGGCATCGATGAGCTCACCGAGTTCGTAAAACCATTCGGCGCAAAAGGCCTGGCTTGGTTCAAGGTCGAAGCCGACGGCACACTCCAATCCACAATCGCTAAAAACTTCAAGCCGGAACTTCTCAAGGAAATCGGCACACGCCTAAAAGCCGAACCCGGCGATCTGCTGCTGTTCGTCGCCGATACGTGGAAAGTCACCTGCAAAGCGCTCTACGCCCTGCGGCAAAAAATTGGCGCGGAAATGAAACTCTACGACCCAAAGACGATGAACTTCTCTTGGGTCGTGGAATTCCCGATGTTCGATTTCGACGACGAAGAGAAACGCTGGGTGGCGATGCACCATCCGTTCACGTCACCGCGAGATCAAGACTTTGGCCTGTTAGATACCGACCCCGGCGCCTGCCGTGCGAAGGCCTACGACCTCGTCATCAATGGCAGCGAGGCGGGCGGCGGCACAATCCGCATTCACGACCCAGGGATTCAGCAAAAGGTCTTTTCGCTGCTCGGCATCGATGAAAAGACGGCCGAGGAGCGTTTTGGCTTTCTGCTGCGAGCACTAAAATATGGTGCTCCGCCTCACGGCGGAATCGCGCTGGGCATCGACCGATGGGTCATGCTCTTCGGCGGCCTCGACAACATCCGCGACTGCATCGCCTTTCCCAAAACACAGCGGGCCAGCGACCTCATGACTGGCGCGCCCGGCGACGTCGAAACGAAACAATTGAAGGAACTCGGTATCAAGGTGGAACTATAGGGCCATCGTTGAATTGCCACTGCCTGGCAAAAACGATTGGCACACGGTGAACTTATGAAACAGGCGATTTGGATTACGCTACTAACGGCGACGGCCGTTCTTTATACCAACAGCTCATTCGCCGCACCGAAGGCAAAACCGGCCGCACCGCAGCCGCACACGGCCTACTACGGCGCGGAATCCGCCGCACCGAAGGTGCCTAGCGTCATGCTGTCGATGCAGGAAGACGCCCTCTGCAAATTGAAAGTCGGGCAGGCGCTACCGGCGGTCGAATTAACTAAGGTCGATGGCGGCAATGCGAAACTTTCCAGCATGCTCGGTAAGAAAGCCACGGTCGTTGTTTTCTGGAAAGACGACAATCGCATGACGGCCGAAGAGCTTGCCGATCTCGTCCCTGATGTGGCCGAACGCTTTGGCAAAGACGGCGTCGAAATCATCGGCGTTGCAGTCGACACGAAGGCCGATGCTGCCAAAGAAACGCTCAACAAAACTGGAGCCAAGTTCACGAATCTGCTAGACGCCGATGGCAAAGCATTCGCCCAAGTCGGCAAGGACGCGCTACCCCGCACGTTCGTACTCGATTCCGCGGGCAAGATCGCCTGGTTCGATATTTCGTACACTCTTGCCACACGCCGCGAACTGCGCGAAACACTGCGAGCGTTGACCGGCGACTCGAAAGAAAAGTAGCCCGCCGTGGAAAAGACCAAAGTTGCAATCATCGGTTTGGGCAACGTCGGGCAGGGGGTCGCCAAGCTGCTGCTCGATCATGGCGATCGCACCGCGCGGCACGCCGGCCGCACGCTCTGGCTAGAGAAAGCGGTCGTTCGCGATTTGAAAAAGGCCCGCGATTGCGAACTGCCCGCGGGCATCCTCACAGGCAGCGTCGACGACGTCATCAACAATCGCGAGATCAAAGTCGTCGCCCAGCTCATCGGCGGCCTGGAGCCCGAGCGCACGATCATGCTCCAGCTCCTCGAAAGCGGCAAAGACGTCGTCACCGCGAACAAAGCGCTCCTCGCCGAGCACGGCCCGGAACTGTTCGATCGCGCCCGCGAACTAGGCCGGTCGATTGCGTTCGAGGCTTCCGTCGCCGGCGGCATCCCGATCATCGCCAACATCAGCCAGTGCTTGTCGGCGAACCAAATCATATCGCTCGACGGCATCCTCAACGGCACGACAAACTTCATCCTCAGCAAAATGCACGAAGAGGGCACTGCCTACGCCGACGCCCTCAAAGAAGCGCAGCGACTAGGCTACGCCGAGGCCGACCCCACGTTCGACGTCGATGGCAGCGACGCCGCGCAAAAGCTCGCCATCCTCGCCCATTTGGCCTTCGGTGCCCGCGTCGATTGGAAAGATATCCCACGCATGGGCATCGATCGCCTCGATAAAAGCGATGTCCGCTTTGCCAAGGAAATCGGCTACCGCATCAAACTGCTCGCCGTCGCCGAGCTGGACGGCGACACGCTCGAACTGCACGTCTCGCCAACGCTCGTCAAACGCGGCCGTCCGCTCTCCGACGTCAGCGGCCCGTTCAACGCCATCCGCGTCGTGGGCGACGCTGTCGGCGAGCTCATGTTCTACGGCCGCGGTGCCGGCCAAATGCCGACTGCATCGGCCATCGTCGCCGATATGATCGATACCGCTGTCGGCCGTACCGCGATCACGTTCCGCACTCTGGAGCTGTGGTCAAATCGCAAAGCCCGCGTCGCCCCCCGCGAGCACGCCAAAGCCGATGGCCGCTTTTACATGCGTGTGAACGCCGAAGACCACCCAGGCGTCCTCGCTCAGGTAGCCAGCGTTTTGGGCCAATATCACATCTCAATCTCGAGCGTCCTGCAACAAGAGGCCGCAAACGAAGACGGCACGGTGCCGCTCGTAATCATGACGCACGAAACGACGGAAGGTGCGACGCGCAAAGCTTGTGCGGAAATAAATCAATTGAAAAGCGTCCGCGGCAAAACAGTTCGTATGTGGGTTAGAGACTAGACTTTAGCTCCTAGCGACCAACGACTTCAAAATGAAATATGCAATCGTCATCCCCGACGGCGCCGCCGACGAGCCACAAGAATCTCTCGGAGGCAAATCTCCGCTAGAAGCGGCACACACCCCGAATATGGATCGCGTCGCCACGATGGGCGTCGTCGCTCGCGCTTGTCACACGCCGAAGGAGCTGCCGGCCGGATCCGAAATCGGCAATCTAAGTCTGCTCGGCTATGACCCCTTCAAGAACTTCACCGGCCGCGCGCCGATGGAGGCCGCCGCCCAGGGCATCAAACTCGGGCCCAAAGATTGGGCAGTCCGCTGCAATTTGGTCACGATCGAAAACCAGATCATGCGCGATTTCACGGCCGATCACATCACGACGGAAGACGCGACCGGCCTGCTTAAAACCGCACAGGATAAAATCGCCAGCGACCCGAAGTATCGCGGTGCGATCGAATTCGTTCCGGGCGTCAGCTACCGAAACCTCTTGCTGTGGCGCGGCGAGAAGCTCCCCTGCCCTTTCACGAGCGACACCCGCACGCGCGCTCCGCACGACATCACCGATCAATCCGTTCTCGAAGAGCATCCGCGTGGACCCGGAAGCGACGTCCTATGTGACCTCATGGCCGCCAGCATCGACGCCTTCCGCGATCACCCGGTGAACGCGGCCCGCAAAGCCGCCGGCAAGGGTGAAGCAACCAACGTCTGGCTTTGGGGCCTCGGCCAAGCACCGCGCCTGAACGCCTTCGCCGCCGAATACGGCCCACGCGGCGCGATGATCACCGCCGTCGACCTGTTACGCGGCATCGCCGCCCTCGTCGGCTGGGATCGCATCGAAGTGCCCGGCGCGACCGGCTATCTCGATACCGATTACGCCGCAAAAGGCCGCTATGGCGTCGAGGCACTCAACAAATACGATATCGTGTGCGTCCACGTCGAAGCCTCCGATGAAGCCTCTCACGAAGGCCGCTGCGACGAGAAAGTGAAGGCGATCGAAGAAATTGACCGCCACGTTGTCGGCCCGATCGTCGAAGCGCTCCAAACGCACGGCGACTGGCGGATCATGATCTCGCCCGATCACCCCACCTTCTTGCGAACAAAAGTCCACACGCACGGCAACGTGCCCGTCGCAATGGCAGGCACCGGTATTAAAGCCGACGAGTTCAAATCCTACGGCGACACCAACGCCGCCAATTCAAATCTAGCATTTGACCGAGGCTGGGACGTAATGCCTTGGTTCATTGGAAAGAAAAAATAACCACGGAGACACGGAGAACACGGAGAGATAGTAAGAGATTTTTCCTCCGTGCTCTCCGTGCCTCTGTGGTGAAATTAATTAGATGTAAGGTAAAAAATATTCGATGGGGATTATCGTTCAAAAATTCGGCGGCACCAGCGTCGCCAATGCGGAAAAGATTCGCGTCGCTGCTCGCCGCGCAATTCGTGCCCAACAAAACGGCAACCAGGTCGTCATGGTCGTAAGCGCGATGGGCCACCAGACCGATCACCTCGTCGACCTCGCCAAGCAAATCACCGATGACCCCTCCGGCCGCGAGATGGACATGCTCCTTTCCACCGGCGAGCAAGTGAGCGTCGCCCTTATGGCGATGGCCATCCATTCTCTCGGCGCACAAGCCGTCAGCCTCACCGGCGCCCAAATCGGCATCCGCACCGATAGTTCGCACACGAAAGCTCGCATTCAATCAATCTCGACCGACCGCATGAAAAAGCTGCTCGACGACGGGAAAATTGTTATCGCGGCTGGGTTCCAGGGCATCGACGAAGATTTCAACATCACGACACTCGGCCGCGGCGGCAGCGACACCACCGCCGTCGCCCTGGCCGCGGTGCTCAACGCCGACGCCTGCGAAATCTACACCGATGTCGACGGCGTCTTCACAACCGACCCACGCCTCGTGGCCGAAGCGCGCAAAATGGATCGCGTCAGCCACGATGAAATCCTAGAGCTCGCGAGCCTCGGAGCCGGCGTAATGCACAGCCGGTCGATCGAGTTCGGCAAGAAATTCAACGTGCCGATCCACGTCTGCAACAGCCAAAGCTTTAGCGACGAGCCCGGCACTGTCATCGGCAGCCATTCGGAATCGGCCGACCGGGCAGTGAGCGGCGCCGCCCTCACCAAGAACGAAGCTCAAATCACGATCGTCGGCGTCCCCGACCAACCGGGCGTCAGCTACGGCGTGTTCTCAAAACTCGCCGGCGTCAACGTCGCGGTCGACATGATCGTGCAGAATGCCGGCGCCGACGGCTCGGCCGATATCTCCTTTACCGTGCTCGAAGACGACCTCACGAAGGCCCTGCAAGCTTCGAAAAACGCGGCCGATGAACTCAAGGCCAAAGGCGTCGAGCACGACGCAAGCCTGTCGAAAGTCTCGATCGTCGGCCTTGGCATGGCGACCCAAACCGGTGTCGCCGACCGCATGTTCCGCGCTCTTTCCGACGAAGGCATTAACATCGAAGCCATTACCACGAGCGAAATCAAAGTCTCCGTCCTCGTGAAGCGCGATCAGGCCCTCGCCGCCCTGCGGTCCGTGCACGGCGAGTTCGAGCTGGATAGAGCGCCCAAGGATCGCGTTAAGTTCGGCGAGAAACCGACCGCCACGCGAAAGGCCGACGCGGCCGACATTGTCGCCCGTCTGCAACGCATGGAAGACCTCGCCATCGAAAGCGTCTCGCTCGACGAAGCGCAAGCTCAAATGACGCTGTTCGATGTGCCGGATAAGCCCGGCATCTCGGCCCGCATCTTCGAAGCAGTCGCTTCCGAAGGAATCCTGGTCGACACGATAGTGCAAAGCATCGGTCGCGACGGGCTAGCCGACATCAGCTTCACCGTGCCCCGCAAGAGTGTGAAAGATGCCGAGAAGGTAATGCTGAGCCTGTCGGAAGAGCTCGGCGGCGAAGTCAAAGTCGACCCCGAGGTCGCGATCCTCACCGTCAAAGGCGTCGGCATCCGCAGCCACACCGGCGTCGGCCTCCGCATGTTCAAAGCGCTCGCCGAGGCCAAGATCAACGTCGAGATGGTCAGCACCAGCGAAATCCGCGTGAACGTCGTGGTCGATGCCGCAAAGGGAGCGGCCGGCCTGGCAGCGCTCAAGGCAGCCTTCGCTGACGTGCTGGGATAACGCAAATAGCCGGGCTACCTACTGCTGCTCTCCCATCACATCGTTCAGCACATCTTCCGCCACATAAATTGGCAGCGGCGGATCGCACGTCACCGCGACCGCAATGGCATCGCTCGGCCGCGCATCGATTTCCACAAGTTCGCCATCGTGACGCACCCGCAGCTTGGCGAAATACGTATGCTCGCGAAGCTCGCTGATTACGACGTCTTGAAACTCACCGCCGAGCGCTTCAACAGCCCCGACGAGCAAATCATGCGTCAGCGGCCGCGGCGCCTCGAACCCCTTCACCCGGCGGTCGATGCTCGTCGCCTCGAAAATCCCAATAAGAATCGGAAAAGTTCGCGTCCCCTCGATCTCTTTGAGATAAATCACCTGAGAATCATTGATCTCACTGATGATGATTCGAGACAATTCCATCGCGACGGGCATGGGCCGATCCTTTGCGTCAATCTCTGCAAACGTGCTAACGAATGCATTATAGCTGTCGGCAGCCCATGAGAAAAACGGCCCGCGCGAGAACTTTCTTCGTTGCGATTCGAGCAACTATCCGGCGAGTTTATCAATCGCCGTTTGAATTGAACTTAATTGGCCGCGCAGCTCGACGAGCTTGTCGCGCTGTTGTTGCACGACCTCCGCCGGGGCTTTATCGACAAACCCTTTATTGTTGAGCTTCCCATCGATCGAGCCGATTTGCTTCGTCAGATTTTCAAGTTCTTTTTCCAGCCGTTTCCGCTCCGCCCCCTTGTCGATAAAGCGGCTGACATCCACGTGCACTTCGATTGGTCCCTGCCGCCCGGTGAGCGCAAAACTGATCGATACATCCTGCGGCGCCCCCGCCGGCCCGATCTGCGAAGCTTTCGCATTCGCCATCTGTTTGAAGTACGGCTGCATCGGCTCGAGCAGCTTGACCGTTACCGCATCGCAACGCACGACGAACTCAAGCTCTTCCTTGAACGCGATATTCTGCCGCTGCCGCGCCTCGCGCACCGCGCCCAACACTGCTTGAAAGTCGGCAAACTGCGACTCAATCGCCGCATCCTGCCGCGCCGTGTCCGCATTTGGCCACTCCGCGACACAAACACTATCACAAGCGGCTTGCAGCTTAGCGATGCCGCGTTCCGGCGCAACCTCCCCCAACAGCTGCCACACCTCTTCCGTTAAAAACGGCATCATTGGATGCAGCAATCTCATAAGGATATCGAGCGCATGGGCAAGCACCGCCTGTGCCGTCCCCCGCTGATCGGCCACGGCAAACCGCGCCTTCGTCATCTCCACGTAAAAGCTACAGAACTCATTCCACGCAAAGTCATACAGCGTGCGAGCCGCATCCGCGAAGCGATAATGCTCAAGAGCGTCGGAAACTTGCTGCGTCACAGTCGCCAACCGCGAAAGCAACCAGCGGTCTTCGAGAAGGAGCGATTTCTCGCTGAAACCCTCGGCAGAGCGGACGGCTGCCATGCCTTCGAGATTAATCAACGAAAACCGCGCTGCATTCCACAGCTTATTGGCGAAGTTGCGTCCCAGTTCGAACCGCTCGCTCACTACCGCCCCGCGCGGCAGTGCCGTATCCTCTGCCTTCTCCGCCCACTGCGTGCTGAACGGCTTGCCGCATTTTTCGCACTCGATCCGCGGCAACGTGCGGTTCTTCTTCGTCTGGGCGAATTGCGCTCCGCAGTGCGGGCATTCGAAATCGACCGTCAGCTTCACGTCCTGCGTATCGGTCGTAAGGTACGCTAGCCCGAACCGCAGCGCGTCCGCCCCGAATTTGTCGATCACGTCCAGCGGATCGACGCCGTTCCCCTTCGACTTCGACATCGTCTCGCCATAGCTATCCAGAATCTTCGGCGTGATATACACCTCGTGAAACGGCACCTCGCCAACGTTATACAATCCTGCGATCACCATCCGGGCCACCCACAGCGTGATGATGTCGCGCGAGGTCACGAGCGCACTCGTCGGATAGAACTTTTTCAGTTCCGGCGTCTCGTTGGGCCAACCGAGTGTTGAGATTGGCCAGAGGGCGGAGGAGAACCAGGTGTCGAGAACGTCGGATTCCTGAATATATCCGGACGAATTCAACTCAAGTTGTCGTTCAGCCTTCTCGCTCCCCGGGCGCAAGCAGACATAAGTAACTATCGTTCGATCCGCGTGATTCACTTCGTAGCGAACTACGTGATTCTCAGGGGTTAAAAAACTCTTCTTGGACGGACCGAACGTTGACGACTTATCCGCCTCCGCATTCGAAATAGCCGCGCCAAGAGTTGATTCTGGAAATCCGTCGAATGACGTTTGACGCGTCCAAATCGGCACGCGATGCCCCCACCACAACTGCCGCCCGATCGGCCAGTCACGCTTCTCACCCAGCCAATCGAGATAGCCCTTGCGATACCGCTCCGGAACAATTTCCACGCGTTCGCTCGTCACGGCATCCATGGCAGATTGTGCGAGATCATCCATCTTCACAAACCACTGGTCCGCCAAGTACGGCTCGATCGGCGTCTTACTACGATCTGAATGGGCGAGATCTATTTCGCGATCTTCGATCTCCACCAGTAGCCCAGCGGCTTCAATATCCGCTACCACCGCCTCGCGGGCCTTCTTCACGTTCAAACCGCGATATTTTTCCGGCACGCTGTCGTTCAGTGTGCCATCCGGATTGAGAATATTTATCGCCCCAATCTGCTGGTTCCGTTGCCACACTTCGTAGTCATTCGCATCGTGCGCCGGCGTAATCTTCACCGCGCCCGAACCAAGCTCGGGCTTTGCCCATTCATCGGCAATAAGCGGAATCTTGCGGCCCGTAAGCGGCAGCTCAAGCATGACACCGCGCTTCGCCATATCGCGGAACGTTTCGAGTTGCGACTGCATCGCCGCGCGGCGGTCCTGTAGCTTCGTCACCTGTTCTTCGAGTTCGCTCTTTTCTTTCGCGGTCGCTTTGAGCAGTTTCGCTCGCAGCTCCGCGGCGAGCTTATCGAATGCCGCCGCGGGATCAGGATGCACCGCCACGGCCGTATCGCCGAGCATTGTTTCCGGCCGCGTCGTGGCGATCGTCACGTGCGTCGGCTCACCGGGCTTGGGGTCGATGACTGGATACTTGAAGTGCCAAAAATGCCCCTTCGTCGCTTCGTGAAAAACCTCATCATCGCTCACGGCCGTTTGCAAGAACGTGTCCCAGTTCACCAGCCGCTTGCCGCGATAGATTTTGCCGTCCTGGAACAGCTTGAAGAACCATTCCCGCACCGCCCGGGCACACTGGTCATCGAGCGTGAACCGCGTCCGCTGCCAATCGCAGCTACACCCCATCTGGCGAAGCTGCCCCAGAATTCGGGCTTCGTATTTATCCTTCCAGTCCCAAATCCGCTTCACGAGCCCTTCGCGCCCGAGGTCATGCCGCGACTTCTTCTCCTCCTCGAATAGTCGCCGCTCCACCACCGCTTGCGTCGCTATGCCCGCATGATCGGTCCCCGGCATCCACAGCGTGTTGAACCCCTGCATCCGCTTCATGCGAATAAGAATATCCTGCAGCGTGTTGTTCAGCGCGTGCCCAATGTGCAGCGCGCCCGTCACGTTCGGGGGTGGAATGACGATCGTATACGGCGGCCGCGGGTCATCCGCCTTCGCATGAAAGTAGCCGCGATCTTCCCAAAAGGAATACCACTTGGCCTGCGCGGCAGCATGATCGTATTGAGCAGGAAGCGACTTGAAATCCATTTGCGTCACTGATTTGATTTGCACAACTTGTACTCGATAGCATCCACCAGCGCGTCCCAACTAGCCTTGATGACGTTCTCATTCACCCCGACGGTTCCCCAGGTAGCGCCATCTTCATCCCGGCTTTCGATGACAACGCGAACCGCCGCCGCGGTGCCGGCATCGCTGTTGATCACGCGCACCTTGTAATCGACTAACTGCACCCCGCGCAGGTTGGGAAAATGCCCATTAAGCGCTTTTCGCAGGGCCGCGTCCAGGGCGTTCACCGGGCCGTCCCCCTCGGCCACCTCGTGCCGCACTTCGTCTCTCACACGCAGTTTCACGCTGGCTTCCGTCGTGGTGACGCCGTCGCCCGTGGTTTCAACATCCACATGATAATGCAGAAGCTCGAAATGCGGCTTAAACGTACCTGCCGCCCGCCGCACGAGCAACTCAAACGAGGCCTCGGCCGCCTCGAATTGGTAGCCTCGATTCTCCAGGTCGACAACTTGTTTCAGCACGCGCTCCATGAGCGCGTTATCGTTTTGCAGATTCGCCTTGCTTGTTAGAGCGACAATGTTCGACCGGCCGGACAGCTCGCTAACCAGCACGCGCCTGGTGTTGCCGACTCGTTCCGGAGCAATATGCTCGTAGCTGCTCGCCACTCGATTCACCGCATGCACGTGCATGCCTCCCTTATGCGCAAACGCACTCGGCCCAACAAACGGCTGGTTGATGCGGAAATGCATATTGCCCACTTCGTATACGTAGCGCGAAAGATCGGTCAGATGCTCGGCTCCGCCGCCACCCAAAACCTTGTAGTCCTTTTTCTTCAGCGCGAGATTTGCCACGACCGAAACCAAATCCGCATTCCCACAGCGTTCGCCCAATCCATTGATCGTCCCTTGCACGTGAACGGCACCCGCATCAACCGCGGCGAGCGAATTTGCCACTGCCAAATCGCAGTCGTTATGCGTGTGAATTCCAAGCGGAATGCCAACTGCCTTGGCGGCTTCTTTCGCGAGTGCCGCAACCTCCTCCGGCATGCTCCCACCGTTCGTATCGCACATGACGACGATCATCGCCCCGCCCTCTTCCGCCGCCTGAATCGTCTTCGCCGCGTACTCGGGATTCGCCTTCCAACCATCGAAGAAATGCTCAGCGTCATAGATTACATCGCGACCCATCTCACGCAAATACGCGATCGTTTCGCGGATCATGGCGAGATTTTCATCCAGCGACACCCGCAGCACTTCATTCACATGAAAATCACTCGTCTTACCAACAATCGTGATGACGGGCGCTTGCGACTCGATCAACGCCTGCATGCCCGGGTCATCCGCCGGCTTCACCCCTTTGCGGCGTGTCATGCCGAACGCGCACAACCGGCTCCGCTTCAGCGGCTCCGCGGCAATCCGCTGAAAAAACTCTGCATCCTTCGGATTCGAAAGCGGGTACCCACCCTCGACGAAGTCGAACCCAAGCTCATCCAGCCGCCGCGCGATCAGCAGCTTATCCTGCAAGGAAAAGTTCACGCCTTCGCCCTGCGCGCCATCGCGGAGCGTGGTGTCATAGACTTGCACCGACTTCATAAAATTCCTCTGCTGTACAATTCACACTCAACTTTAGCGTTTGCGATTTAGCAGCCGACTGATTCGATCCGCTTTTTCGCTGTCGCCCATCGATTGGGCAACCTCCAGCCCTTGCTTCAAAGCCTCGGCTGATTTCTCCGCCTCACCGTTCGCCTCATACGCTTTCGAAAGATCAATGTACACGTCCACGGCCTGGGGATTGACCCGAACCGCCGATTGGTACGCATCGAGCGACTCCTGCCTCTTACCCAACTTCCAGTAGACTGCCGCGAGGTTCCGGTAAGCCTTCCAATAATTCGGATCCAGAGCGAGCACGGCGCGGAAGTTGGCAATCGCATCCTCATCTTGATTTGCCAGGTACTGCCCCACCCCTAAATCGTTTCGGACGCCAGTACTCTTAGGCAACACGCGGACCGTTTCGGCGAAATGCGTGACGGCTTCCTCATGTCGGCCATGCTTCTGCAGCAACAAGGCTAACATATAGTTAGCCTGCGCCGCATCCGGGTTCAGCCGGGTAGCTTCCAAATAATGTGCCATGGCCGAGTCGTCATCGCCCGCACCCTCGAAATAGAAACCAATGGCTTGGTGCGCCATCGCATTGTTCGGCTGCGCGGTGAGCACCTCGGTCCATAAATTCATCTCGCTGTCATACGCGCCCAACCGCAGCGAGCTGACAATGCAAAACAGAAATGCCAAAAGTACTGCCGGCACGCCGACACCCAACAATGGCTCGCGATAACCATTTCCCGTCGCAGCACTGCGTCTCCGGGCGAATGAAACGCACAACTCATATCCGCCGAGAACGACAAGGATCACCGGCACGACCAGCGGCAAATACATCCGCCGCTCCGCCGCCATCTCCGTGATGATCGGAATCACAAACGTTGGCGAAAGCAACGCGAAGTACCAGGTGCCAAGAAATCCGAGCGGCCGATTCTTCCACAGCAACCACAGCGTCGCGATGCCAATCAAAAACAACGGCACGAGGTACATCCACGCGTCGCCAAATGTCTTCAAGTAAGGCATCTCATAGTGAAATAGAAGCGGCCAAGGCCAAATCGCAAGTTTCAAATACATGAAGAATATTTTCGATTGTGTCAGCCACCACACGGGCCCAGATACGCCGAGCGCGAAGCCAGTCGCATCTTTGTGCGGTGCACTCGCATTGAGAGCAGCGAGCAAAATCCAAGTTGCCGCCAAGCCTGCATACAACCTCCACGAGCGCTTCAAAGCGGCCGCCAACGACCCACTGATAAAAGTCCGATCGAACAGCAGCGCGATCAAAGGTGCGGAAACCATAACTTCTTTGGATGCCATTCCGGCCAAACATGCGACGACCGCAAGGCTTAACCACAACGTCGTTTTAGACGTCCCGTCCGCCGCCCAATATCGCAGGCAGCAGTACAGCGTTGCTAGATATGCGCACGCCATCATCAGTTCCGTACGTTGCGTCACATAAATGACCGCCTCGGTCTGCAGCGGATGTAACGCCCATAGCAGAGCCACCATAAACGCGAGCCACCCGCCGATGCGCTCGTATCGCCCGCCAAAATAGGGCAGCCACAATGTTCGCCACATAATCGCCCAAACGAACAGCGACGACAAAAAGTGGATCGCGATATTCACCACGTGATACCCGGTCGGGTTCGTCCCGCCGAAGTAGTAATTAATCGCGAATGACAAATTCACCAGCGGCCGCCCCGAGGTTGGCAACTCCGCGGCCGGGTTCAACGGCCCCGGCTTCGATGTGCCGACCAGCGGCCATAGCGACAAGATCGAATCATTACTAAAAATTGTCGGGCGGTCGTCAAAAACCCACGGCACCCTCACCGCCGGCCCATACACCGCGGTAATCAGAAACCCGAGTACCAAAACCACGGCCCACGCCGGCGGCCCACCGCGCAGACTACCCGCAGCGCGAGACTCGGCCCCGCCCTTCGATGGAAGCTCCGCATTTTTGGTTGGTGCGCGTTTCGCCATGGCTAAATAAAAAAACCCCGAGGCTTAGGGCCTCAGGGTTGTTAAGTTTCGATTGATCTCGATAACCGCCCTTATGGCCTCTCGTTCGAGCTAATAATCGAAATACCGCTGACGACATCGGTCAACGCGGCAGCCAGATTATTTAGCAAAGTGAGCATCGGAGAGACCAGGAACAAGCGTTATCTATTCGCCAACTAAGACAAGCTTAGCGGCCAAAAAGCTCGCGGTCAAGTTTGCCCCATATCACAGGATTTAAACCTTAGCGCATTACCAATTGCCGCTCTGCGCTATCGCGATGTTGTGCTGCGCTTTCGCAATTTGTGCCGTGAATTTGTGGTGAAGATTTCGGCATTGCGCTTGACCCGTGCAAACGCTTCAGCTTAAGGTGCGATAGTTAGACCCCACCTTAAGTCCGCCACACACAACCCACCTCGGCGGACACCCAGTACCCTTTCTATGAAAGGAGCATGCTATGCGCAATTGCTCTCCCGTGCGCGGTATGGATGCCCGCACGCAACAACACCGTCAGGCGCCGCCGGGCTTCACGCTCGTCGAGCTACTGGTCGTGATCGCGATCATCGGTATCCTGATCGCCTTCCTGCTGCCGGCAATCCAGGCCGCCCGCGAGTCGGCTCGCCGCTCTCAGTGCCAAAGCAATCTCAAGCAGATTGGCCTCGCCGTGCAGAACTATCACGACACACGCAAGGCGTTCCCCATGGGACGCAACGCTTTCGACCAATTTGCAGTGTCGTGGGCGTTCTTTATACTTCCGTACATGGAAGAGACCTCGATCTACAACAGTTGGAATTCGCGCGCCCGCGTCGACGACCCCACCAATGCCGCCGCCATGCGCACGCCCGTCGAAACGTACGCCTGCCCCAGCCGCCGCCGCGCGGCCGCAGATCGCAACTTCGACAACAACGGCTCTGCTCCGCCAGCGACCGACTTGGGCGTCGCGACGCTGGCCGATTACTCGGCCAACGCCGGCATCAAGTTGATGACCGGCATGGTTGGACAAGATACGTCCGCCGGTGCGTTCGGCCAATTCGATCGTAAGGTCGCGGGCCCGATCTTCAGCGGCTCGCATATCAACGAGCGACAAGTTGAAGACGGCCTCTCGAAAACGATTGCGATCGCCGAACGTCACTTGGCTCCCGTACCCGCCAACACACCGACCGAAATGGAGCATTTCGCGATCGGTGACACCGCTTCCATTGCCGGTGACACCCCCAACACAACGTTCCGTTGTACCGGCTGTACCGGGGACGACACCAAAGACGGTTTAGCCACCAGCATCGACGACCCCGATGTCAACAAGTTTGGCAGTTCGCATTCGAACGGCCTCGTGCAAACAGTGTTCCTCGACGGTCACGTGCGCGGCCTGAAGCCGGATATTGCGATCTCGGTGCTAAAGGCTCTAAGCACCATCGGCGGCGGCGAAGCCGTCCAGGACAACGACTAACGCGCCCCGCGCGTTTGTAAAATTCTGCACTCCCCTGACGGCCTGGTCGCTTCAGCGACCAGGCCTTTCTTTTTACAATGGCAATCATGCCAACACTCAACGATCGTGCCAATGAGCTCGCCAACGCCATGGCCGCCGATGCCGACAACCTCGGCATCGCTGTGCTCACCCTCGAGTGCGGCACGCGCATCATCGACTGCGGCGTAGAAGCGGCTGGTAGCTTCGAAGCCGGACGCCGACTCGCCGAAGTTTGCTTGGCCGGACTCGCAACTGTGACGATCGAGTCGCCAGATGCCACTGTGCCGGATATTGGCTGCAACCGGTCGGTGCACGTGCGCACTTCAAATCCCGTTGCCGCATGCATGGCTTCGCAATACGCCGGTTGGGAGTTGAAGGGCAGTAAGTTTTTCGCAATGGGCTCAGGCCCAATGCGAGCCGCTGCGTGCCGTGAGACGATTTTCCAATACATCGGCAACTGCGAGAGACCGCCCCAGTGCGTGGGTATATTGGAGACAAGCAAACTCCCGCCAAACGATATTTGCGTTTCCATCGCCGAAAAGTGCGGGATATCAACCCAGAATCTGACCCTCCTTGTAGCACGCACAGCGAGTCCCGCCGGAACGCTTCAAATTGTCGCCAGAAGCGTTGAAACGGCTCTTCACAAACTCTACGAACTTGGCTTTGATCTAAACCGAGTAGTCGAGGGATCAGGATCCGCACCTCTACCGCCAATTGGCGATACCGACCTACAGGCGATTGGTTGGACGAACGACGTAATTCTCTACGGTGCGGTTGTCCGCCTCAAAGTACAGGGCGAAGATCTAACCTGCATAAGCGGCGTGCCTAGCAGCAACTCAAAAGACTACGGCCGCCCCTTCGAAGAGATCTTCCAGCGTTATAACGGCGACTTTTATAGCATCGATCCGTTTTTATTCAGCCCGGCCGTCATCGAAGTGGAAAACACTGACACTGGAGAACTGGTTCGCTACGGCCAAACCGCCCCCGCCATTCTCGCCGAATCCTTCCGCGCAAAAAAGTAGCCCAACCTTCCTGGTTGGGCCACTCGTTGCATGGAGGACGCCATGCTAGTGCTGTTCTAGATTTCTAAGCAGGAACAGGCCTACTTGAATTTCGCAATCTTCGCGATGAGGTCCGCCGTACGAGCGCTGTAGCCCCATTCGTTATCGTACCAGCTCACAATCTTCAGCAAGTTCCCGTCCATAACTTGCGTAAAGTCGGCCGCAAAGATCGAGCTGTGCGGATCACCGATAATATCGCTCGAAACGATCGGGTCTTCCGTGTAATCCAAAATACCCTTCAGCGGCCCTTCCGCCGCCTTCTTCATCGCCGCGTTGACTTCTTCCTTGGTTACGGTCTTCGCCATCACGGCCGTTAAGTCGACCACGCTGCCCGTCGTAACCGGCACACGCAGTGAAATACCGGTGAGCTTCCCCTTCAGCGCGGGAATGACCTCGCCGACGGCTTTCGCGGCACCCGTCGAAGTTGGAATGATATTCACCGCCGCGGCCCGCGCCCGATACGGATCTGAGTGCGGAAAATCCTGCACGACCTGGTCGTTCGTGTAGGCGTGCACCGTCGTCATGAGACCCTTCTCAATGCCGAACGTCTCATGCAACACCTTGGCAACTGGCGCCAAGCAGTTTGTGGTGCAGCTGGCATTGCTGATATATTTCATGTCCGCCGTGAGCTTGTCGTCGTTCACGCCAAGCACGCACGTAAGATCGGGCGTATCCTTTGCTGGCGCGCTCAGCACCACGCGCTTCGCACCAGCCTGAACGTGCGAATCGTAACCTGCTTTGCCGTCCTTAGCACGGCCCGTGAAAATACCCGTGCTTTCGACGACAACGTCGACATTCATCTCTTTCCACGGCAGCTCGGCCGGATTGCGAACTTCCAAAGCCCGAATCTTCGTGCCGTTAACAATGAGGTTCTCTTTATCGTGGCTCACCGTGCCCGGAAAACGGCGGTGCGTACTGTCGTACTTGAGCAGCGTCGCCAACAATTTGTTGTCCGTCAGGTCGTTGATCGCAACGACTTCGAACTCATCCTTACGGGCCCACAAATTCCGAAACGTCAGTCGACCAATTCGACCGAACCCGTTAATGGCAACACGAATAGCCACTGTTCATCCTCCGACTTGATACTCAAATTCACCAAAAATTGAACCACTGATTATACCGGTGACAGAATGGCCGAACAACGGCCTAGAATTCGGCGGTCTCGCTCACGAGACGCATCTTAAGAGACACCACGCCAGAGCTTGCGGTTCATTCGCCGATGATTCGATCGCCGCAAACTTCCTTAGCAACGACATCTACGAACCGGCCTTCATCGTGCCCGCTCGCACGGAACTGGACCGTCGCATACCGGCAGGATGTTCCCGTCCAGCCTCCGAATCCTGAATCTTCGGTTTCAACCAGCGCGCGTAACTTCATCCCAAGCAAACTGCGGTAATATTCGTCCCGCAACTCCGCCTCAACGCGCCCCAGCTCGCGGCACCTTTCCTGCTGCACCTGCTTCGATACCTGATTCGCCATCGTCGCCGCCGGCGTTCCACGCCGCGGACTGAACGGAAAGATGTGAATCTTCGAAAAACCAACCGCCCGCGAAACGATCTCCGTCTCCCGGAACTCCGCATCTGTCTCGCCGGGAAAGCCAACGATGATGTCCGTCGTAATCGCCGGCCGATCGAGCGCCTTCTTCAGAAGCTCACAACGATCAACGAACCGCCGCGCACCCCATCGCCGACGCATCCGCCGCAGTACGCCATCGCTGCCGCTCTGCATCGAGATATGCAAATGCGGCGCGACTTTATCACCATGCTCGGCCATCACCTGTATCAGCTCGCGCGTAACTTCTGTCGCTTCGATACTCGACAGCCGCACCCGAAAATCCCCCGGTAACTCGGCGATCTGCCGTACCAAATGCGATAGCCGCACCCACTTCTCTTTCGGCGCGTTGCGATTCCAATCCACGCCGTAGTGCCCAAGATGAATTCCTGTGAGCACGACTTCGCGATACCCGCGATCCACCAGCCGCCGCACTTCATCCAGAATGTGCTCAACCGGTCGGCTCGCCAGATTCGGCCGCACGTGCGGAATGATGCAGAAGCTGCATCGCAGCAAACACCCATCCTGCACTTTCACATACGCCCGATGCCGACGCCCGAACCCGCTGATGCCCGTCGGAATATCCGTCACGCCAAACCGCCCCAACAAGTCCGGCAGCTCGCGCTTGTCCGTCACCACCTGCGACACGCCCGGCAGCGCCGCCACTTCCTCGGGTGCCCGAGTCGCATAGCACCCCATCACCACAATCTTCGCGCCCGGGTTCCGCCGCGCCATCCGCCGAATCGTCTGCCGACTCTTCGCGTCTCCCTCATTCGTCACCGTGCACGTATTTACGATGCAAAGCTCGGCCGCTTCATCATCAACCGCATCCTGGTAACCAATGCCGAGCAGCCCTTCGCGCACGAACTCCGTCTCGTACTGATTAACTTTGCAGCCAAGCGTAGCCGTCCGTAACTTCATCTAGCGCCGCCCTCAACTCGCCGATTCGATCGTCGAATGCATCGACCCGGTGCAACTCTTAATGAGATCATCCTTGCCATACGCCAGAATCTGATCCCGCTTGAGCTCCGCCAACTCCTGCGTCGTCGTATAAACAATTACTTTCCCCTGCGTATCGACCGTCTCTGCCATCTTGTGGCACTGCTCTTGAGTGTGCCCGAACAGCTCCTTGAGCATCCGCTCCACGTACTCATACGAATGGGCATCACTGTCCCACAGCAACACATGGTAGCGCGGGACCTCACGCTCCTTCTTCTCTTTTTTGGCCTTTGGCTCCGCCACCATCGTGGCTGCTTCATCTTCGGGTTCGGCAACGACCGTTTCGTCGGCGTCCATAACTCACCTTTGGCAGGGTTCTGAAGGCCCAGGATCGCCTTCATTGCGGTGGTGAAACTGCTTTCAACGCATTATATTGTACGGCCATTGAACCCAACAGGAACCCGCCGCAAATGGACAGCGTTTCGTCCTACATCGAGAGCAATCGCGACCAATTCGCGGCCGATTTAGCTGAGCTGCTGCGAATCCCCAGCATCAGCGCTCAAGCCGAGAAAAACGCCGAAACGCGCCGCGCCGGCGAATGGGTCGCCTCGCAATTCAAAAACATGGGCCTCAAGCCGGAGGTGATCCCCACCAAAGGCCACCCGCTCGTCTATGCGGAAACGCCCGCCGTCCCCAGCAAGCCCGTCGTCCTCTGCTACGGCCACTACGACGTCCAACCGCCCGAGCCGCTCGACGAGTGGATCAGCCCCCCGTTCGAGCCCACCGTCCGCGACGGAAACATCTTTGCCCGCGGCGCTACCGACGACAAAGGCCAAATGCTCACGCACGTGAAAGGCGTCGAAGCCTGGATCAAGTCCGTCGGCAAGCTTCCGATTCAAGTGAAGTTCCTCATCGAAGGCGAAGAAGAGGTCGGCAGCCAGAACCTCGAACCGTACGTCGGACAAAATCGCGAGAAGCTTGCCTGCAACGCCGTCGTCATCAGCGACTGCAGCCAATTCGCCCCCGGCATCCCCGCCATCACCTACGGCCTGCGCGGCATCGCCTACTACGAACTAAAACTCCGCGGCCCCAAGCAAGACCTCCACTCCGGCACCTTCGGCGGCGCAATCACCAACCCCGCGAACGCCCTCACCACCCTCCTCGCCGCGCTGCGAGACAAAGACGGCCGAGTCCAAGTCCCCGGCTTCTACGACGAAGTCGTCCCCCTCACCGACCGCGAGCGCGAAGAGTATCGCAAACTCCCCGGCACCGAAGCCGAGTTCATGCAATCCGTCGGCGTCACGGGCATGTTCGGCGAAGCGGGCTACTCCGCGATCGAACGCCGCTGGGCCCGCCCCACCTTCGACATCAACGGCCTTACTAGCGGCTACCAAGGCGAAGGCGCGAAGACAGTGCTCCCCGCAAAAGCCAGCGCCAAGTTCAGCTTCCGCCTCGTCCCCAACCAAGACCCCACCAAGATCACCAACGGCCTTCGCAAATTTTTGGAAGAGCGCCTCCCACCCGGCATCCAAATGGAGCTAGTCGATCACCACGGCGCTCCCGGCGTCATGGTCGCGCTCGAGAGCCCCTACATGGCCGCCGCCGCCGCCGCGATCGAATCCGCCTTCGGCAGAGCCCCCGTGATGATCCGCGAAGGCGGCTCCATCCCGATCGTCAACACCTTCGCCGACGAGCTAGGCGCCGACGTCCTCCTCCTTGGCTGGGGCCAAAACGACGACAACACCCACAGCCCCAATGAAAAATTCTCCCTCGACGACTACCACCGCGGCACCCTCGCCAGCGCCGCCCTTTGGGAACAGATCGCCAAGCTTTCACCAACAGAGAAGAGCAAGAAGAAGTAACTGATTTAATAACGTAGGACCACGTTCTCATGTTGGATAAGCGCTTCATCTTAGAAAATGCCGAAATCGTTCAGCGCAACTGCGACAACCGCGGCGTAAAGGCCGACGTCGCTCGCTTCGTCGATCTCGAATCGCAACGTCGCAAGCTTCAAGCCGAATCTGAAGAACTCTCGCGTTTAGCAAACGAGGTGAGTAAGTCGATCGGCAAGGCCAAGGACGATGCCGAACGCGATGCACGCAAAGACGAAGGCCGCCGCCTTCGCGAAATGAAAGAGAAAATTGCCGAGCACATGGAGCGCCTGGCCGCCGAAGCATCGCTCATCCTCAACTCAATGCCGAACCTCACGCACGCCGATTCACCGATTGGCGGCGAAGACGCCAGCAAAGAACTCCGTCGCGGCAAGACGGACGTCCGACCCTTCAGCTTCCCGGTCCAAGACCACGTCGCCCTCGCCGAGCAGCACAACCTCATCGATTTCGAAGGCGGCGCTCGCGTCGCCGGCCACGGCTTCTACTTCCTCAAAAACGAAGCCGCGATGCTCGAGCTTGCCCTACAACAATTTACGATGAGTTTCCTAGTCGGCGAAGGCTTCACGCCGATGATCACCCCCGACCTCGCTCGCGGCGATGTCCTGAAGGGCGTCGGCTTCATCCCCCGCGGTCCCGAAACGCAAATCTACAGCGTCGAAAATCAAGACCTCAATCTCGTCGCCACCGCCGAAATCACGCTCGGCGGCCTCTACGCCGGCGAAGTCATCGACGCCGAAAAACTCCCCATTAAGCTTTGCGGCGTCAGCCACTGCTTCCGCACCGAAGCCGGCGCCGCCGGCCGCGCCTCCCGCGGCCTGTACCGCGTCCACCAATTCACCAAAGTCGAAATGTTCGCGTTCACCACGCCCGGACAAAGCGACGACATGCACAACTACTTCCGCGACCTCGAGTGCGAAATCTTCGACGCCCTCGGCATCCCCTACCGCGTCCTCGACATCGCCACCGGCGACCTCGGTGGCCCCGCCTATCGCAAGTTCGATCTCGAAGCCTGGATGCCCGGCCGCGGCACCAGCGGCGAGTTCGGCGAAGTCACCAGCACCTCAAACTGCACCGACTACCAATCCCGCCGCCTCGACATCCGCTACAAAGTGAAAGGCGAAAAAGGCACGCAGCTCGTCCACACCCTCAACGGCACCGCCGTCGCCATCAGCCGCGCGATCATCGCCATCCTCGAAAACTACCAACAGCCGGACGGCTCAATCCTCATCCCCGAAGCCCTCCGCAAGTGGATGGGCAAAGACCGTATTGGCGGTCAGGACTAATAAAGTCGCCTCACGCAGTTTGGCATGCCCTTTGCCAGTTTCTCTGTCCGAATCGCTCTTAATTCGTCCCCTCTTCCTCAAAGTAACGGCATGAACATCCTCGTCCTCGATATCGGCGGCACGAACGTAAAAATCTGGAAGACCGGCGAAAGCGACAAAGAGAAAATCCCCTCCAGCAAAGAGCTAACTCCAACCGATCTCGTCGCTGGCGTCAAAAAGCTGACCGGCGATTGGAAATTCGACCGAGTCTCCATCGGCTACCCCGGAGATATCCGCCACGGCCATCCCACGGCCGAGCCTTGGAACCTCGGCAACGGCTGGGTCGGCTTCGATTACGCCGCCGCCTTTGGCGTCCCAACGCGCATCATGAACGACGCCTGCATGCAGGCCCTCGGCAGTTACGAGGGTGGCCGCATGCTCTACCTCGGTTTCGGCACGAGCATCGGCAGTGCGTTCATTTTCGATGGCACAATCATTCCGCTCGCGGTCGGCCATCTGAAACTGCACAACGACAAAACAATGGATGAAGCCGTCAACCGCAAAGCCTTGGAATCCGATTCCCACGGCAAATGGGAAAAGGCTGTGGTTGAGGCCGCGATGTCTCTTAAAGGCATGTTCTTCGCCGACTATGTAGTACTTGGCGGCGGCAACACCAAGAAAATAGAAGAGCTGCCCGAAGGCTGCCGCCGCGGCGGCAATCACAACGCCTACTTCGGCGGCCTCCGCATGTGGGAAGACGTCAAAACCTAAACCAGGCCGCGTTCCGACTCGCTTGGTTGCCGCCCCGCACCCGGCTATAATAAATGCTGCCCGCCTGAGCCATATTTTCACGGCTCACTTCCCGCCTTACCGGGCTCCCTTCAGCCCAACCCAAGTGCCCGTGCAGCCTTCACCGCCAATCCGGTGGTTCGGCAACTTCGCAGTGCTCGCGATCTGCGCAGCCAGCATGCTTTCGACGTCATTTTCGTCGGCACTGCGCGCCGACGAGGCCCCCGCTTCGACCGGCGAACAAATCTATCGCGACCAGTGCGCCCGCTGCCACGGCAAATCCGGCGAAGGCGTCGCCGACGGCTATCCCGACCCGCTCGCCGGCGATAAATCCGTGGTCGAGCTCACGAAGCTCATCCACGAAACAATGCCGGATGATGCCGACGGCAAATGCCCCGCCGAAGACTCTGCAAAGGTCGCGGCCTACATCTTCGACGCCTTCTACTCGCCAGATGCGCGGCTGAAAAACAAACCGGCCCGGATCGAACTCTCGCGCCTCACCGTGCGACAACATCAAAACGCAGTTGCCGACCTGATCGCCAGCTTCCACCCGCCGGCAGCCTGGGGCACCGAACGCGGCCTGCATGCCGCCTACTACAATTCGCGCCACTTCAACCAGGACAAACTCAAACTCGAACGCACCGACGCCGAAGTGAATTTCGACTGGGGTGATTCCAGCCCTGCCCCCGATAAGCTCGAGCCCAAAGAGTTTTCCGTCACGTGGCAAGGCTCACTGCTCGCTCCCGACACCGGCGACTACGCGTTCGTAGTCCGTACCGAGCACGCCGTCCGCCTCTACGTGAACGACAACGCGAAACCAATGATCGACGCCTGGGTCCTCTCCGGCGACGAAACCGAACACCACGGCGAGCTGCATCTCCTCGGCGGCCGGATGTACCCAATCAAACTCGAATTCTCGCGCGGCAAACAGGGCGTCAACGATAAAGAGAAGGACAAAGAAAAGAAGAAGGAATTCCGCCCCGACGCCAAAACCGCCATCTCGCTCGAATGGAAACGCCCCAATCACACGCTCGAAGTGATCGCCTCGCGCAGCCTCTCGCCCGCCGAGTCACCAGTCGTATTCGTCGCTCAAACTCGCTTCCCGCCCGATGACCGCAGCACCGGCTACGAGCGAGCCACGGCAATCTCAAAATCCTGGGACGAAGCCACGACCGAGTGCGCTCTCGAAACCGCCGCCTACGTCGCCGATCACCTGCAACAACTCTCCGGCACCACTGCCGACGCTGACGCCAACGAGCCGATCCTCCGCAAGTTCTACACGCTCTTCGACGAACGCGCCTTCCGCCGCCCGCTCACCGAAGACGAACAAAAGTTCTTTATCCAACATCAATTCGAATCCGCCCCCGATCGGCTAACCGGCGTCAAACGCTGCGTCCTCCTCGCGCTGAAGTCGCCGCAGTTCCTTTACCGCGAAGTCGGTGAGAAGTCCGACGACGCGTACGCCGTCGCCGCCCGCCTCTCGTTCGGCCTGTGGGATTCACTGCCCGACGAAGAACTCGCCAAAGCCGCGGCCCACCATGAGCTTGCCACTCGCGAGCAAGTCGCCGCGCAGCTACAGCGCATGCTCCCGGATCTGCGTACCAAATCAAAGCTCCGCGACTTCCTGCTCGGCTGGCTGAAGATTTCCCAACCACGCGACCTCTCCAAAGATCCGCAGACGTACCCCGACTTCACGCCCGACGCCGCCTCCGATCTCCGCACGTCCCTCGAACTCTCGCTCGACGAACTGCTCGGTAGCAATTCCGGTGATTACCGCCAACTCCTGCTCAGCGATTCCATCTGGCTCAACGGCCGCCTCGCCCACATCTACGGCGTCGACCTGCCGGCCGATGCCCCCTTCCAGAAAGTCGACTTCGAACCCGACCACCGCGCTGGCGTACTCTCGCATCCGTACTTGCTTGCGAGCTTTGCATATTCTGGCGCAAGTTCTCCCATCCACCGGGGCGTCTTCCTCTCGCGCAACATACTAGGCCGCGTCCTACGTCCGCCCGCGATGGCCGTCGCACCGCTGCCCGCCGAAGTTCACGCGAACCTCAGCACGCGCGAACGTGTCGCCCTGCAAACCCAACCCGAGGCCTGCCAAGGCTGCCACGGAATGATCAACCCGCTCGGCTTTACGATGGAAAACTTCGACGCCATCGGCCGCTACCGCGAACGCGACAAGGACCACACGATCGACGCTACCGGCAGCTACCTCACGGAAACCGGCGCGGTAGAAAAGTTCAAGGGCATCAAAGACCTGGCCGAGTTCGTCGCCACGAGCGACGAATCCCAAACCGCTTTTGTAAAGCAACTCTTCCACCACACGGTGAAGCAATCCATCTACGCCTACGGCCCCAACGAACTCCGCCAACTCCAACAACATTTCGCGGCCAACGATTTCAACATCCAAAAGCTCCTGGTAGAAATCGTCGCCGATAGCGCACGCACGAATCAAGATTCAACCACGAAAGTCACGAAAGAGACGAAATAGGAAAAGCTCGAGTTCAAAAGTATTCTTTTTCGTCCTTTTCGTGCCTTTAGTGGTTAGTTAAAAATCGACGAACTAACGCCATGCCCACATTTACCTCCCGACGCGAGTTTCTCCGCCGCCTCGGCCTCAGTTCCGCCGCGCTCCCCTTCGTGCTGAACCTCCCCAGCTTCGGCTTTGCAGCCGAAGCTTCCGCCGCGCGCCGTCAGCGCCTCATCGTCATGTTCAGCCCTAACGGCGTGGTCCCCGAAAACTTCTGGCCACAAGGAACCGGCAGCGAGTTCGTGCTTAAGGAAAGCACGCTTCCCCTCGAACCATTCAAAAACCAATCGCTCTTCCTCCACGGCATCTCCGACAAAATCCGCGGCGATGGCGACAACCACATGCGGGGCATCGGCTGCCTCCTCACCGGCACCGAGCTCTTTCCAGGCAACATCCAAGGCGGCTCCGATACACCCGCCGGCTGGTCCAAAGGCATCTCCATCGACCAGGAAATCAAAAACTTCCTGCAAGCCAACCCGCAAACCCGCACCCGCTTCGGCTCGCTCGAATTCGGCGTTATGGTACCCGACCGCGCCGACACGTGGACCCGCATGTCTTACGCGGGCCCTAACAAGCCGCTCACGCCGATCGACGATCCCTACCAAATGTTCGCTAAGCTCTACGGCCGAGCAAAAGACGAAGAAAGTCTCCGCAGCGTCCTCGACGACTTGCAAGCGGACTTTAAGAAAGTCGAGCACGTCGTCAGCAGCGAAGACCGCCACCTACTCGAAGAACACACCACGTTCGTCCGCGAGATGGAGCAGGACCTCAAAGCCAATACGCCGCAAAACGTGGGCCACGCCGTCCCGCAACTCGACCCGGGCGTCAAAGAAGAAAACGACAACATCCCGCGACTAAGCAAGCTGCAAACCGAGCTCCTCGTGAGCAGCTTCGCCGCCGATTTCGCCCGCGTCGCCACGTTCCAATTCACCAACTCCGTCGGTGAAGCCCACATGCATTGGCTCGACATCAAAGAAGGCCACCACCAACTCTCGCACGAGCCGGATACGAACATAGAAGCCGTCGAAAAACTCACCCGCATCAACCAGTGGTACTGCGAGCAACTCGCCTACTTGGCGCAGCGCCTGGCCGACACTCCCGAGCCCGGTGGCGGCGGATCACTGCTCGACAACACGCTCATCGTGTGGGCCAACGAGCTCGGCAAAGGTAATACCCACACGATGGACAACATCCCGTTCGTCCTCGTCGGCGGCGGCCTCGACTTCGCGATGGGCCGCTCGCTCAAATTCAAGAAGCAGCCCCACAACCGCCTGCTGCTCTCGCTGGCCCACGGCTTCGGCCACCGCATCGAGAAATTCGGCAACCCCGACTACTGCGGCGACGGCCCGCTCGACCAACTAACGTAGCCCGCCATTTTCTGATGGGTAACCAGGTTCTCGAACCTGGGCCGCCGTAGGCGGCAAGAGGCCGTAGCTCTCGCTTGTATCCGCACACGTTGCCTCTTGCTGCTTCGCCGCTCAGATTCAAGAACCTGGGCTACCCGTCTGGCTCATCGCAACAACGTGCGCCTCGAGGGCCGCGATGCTCGCCTGATCGTGACTAACGACAATCGCCGGTATTTCCAACTCATCGACGATCTTTGCCAAATCTTCGATCACGCTCGCACGCAGTTCTCGATCTAGCGCATTTAACGGCTCATCGAGCAGCAATAACTGTGGACTCCGCATCAACGCCCGCCCCAGCGCCACCCGCTGCTTCTGCCCCCCACTGAGCGAAGCCGGCATGCGCCGCAAAACATCTCCCAATTCCAATGCGGCGACAACTCGCTGGAATTCGATGCGGCAATCCTTCTGTCGCTGTTGACCGTAGCGCAGGTTGTCTTCCACGCTCAAATGCGGGAACAACAGAAAATCTTGAAATACATACCCGATCTGCCGCTCCTCCGGTCGCCGATCAGTCCTCTTCTTCGCATCGAACAAGTCTTGATCGCCCAACGCAATGCGACCGGAATCTGGCCGCAACAACCCGGAAATCAAATTCAAGACAGTGGTCTTTCCGCAACCCGACGGCCCAACCAATCCCGTAACGCCGGCGTCGACGTTAAACGCAAAATCCAGCGCAAATCCCGTTGGATAAGCGAACCGACAATCAAACGTCAGCACAGTCATCATTCAGCCAATCGCCCCAGTCAGTCGTCGCCGACCTCGCCGCTCTAACACTTCACCCGCCAACAGCGCGAGAGAAGCAATCGCGATTGACACCCACACCAAGCGTAGCGACGTTCGCATACCGCCCGGCGTCTCCAATTGCGAATACACGAGCAGCGAGATCGTTCGTGTCGCCCCGGGGATGTTGCCCGCAATCATGATCGTCGCGCCGAACTCACCCATGCTCCGCGCGAACCCCAACAGCGCTCCGCCCAATATACCGGGCCGTGCGAGCGGCAAGGTGACGCTCGCAAACGCATCGAATGGCCCCGCCCCCAGCGTTCTCGCCGCCTGAATTAACCGCTCATCAATCGCCGCAAAACTCTGCCGAATCGGCCGCACCAGCAAGGGGAATGCAACCACCGCCGCCGCCAGCGCCGCGCCCTTCCAATCAAAGACGAACCGCAGACCGAGCCATTTTTCCAAAAATCCGCCAAGCACCCCATTCCGTCCGAAGACAACGAGCAATAAATAGCCCGTCACGACCGGCGGCAACACGAGCGGCAGATTCACGAGCGTTTCAACGAGAAACTTGCCGGGAAACTCCCGCTTCGCGAGCAGCCATCCGACGCCAATCGCGATTGGCAGCGAAACCGCGACCGCCGCAACCGCCACGACGAGCGTTAATCGCACAGCCTGCCATTCGGGAGCGGTGAGCACGAGTCGCGTCTTCTTACACTTCTAAAGACTACTTAGATGCATTCGCGGCATCCGCCGCCCGCGAAAAACCAAACTTCTGGTAATCCGCATCCGCCGCGGACGCTTGCAACGCCTCGAACAGCTTGACCGCATCCGCGTTCCCGCCCGCATGCTTCAGCAGCACGAGTTCATACACAATCTCATCGTGCAACTTTGGATCAAATGCACACGCCTGCTCCAAATCCGCATCCACCTGCACGTCCGTCGAGTAGACAATCCCCGCCTCTGCCTCACCGCGTTCCACATAGCTTAGCGCCGTCCGCACATCCTCGCCACGCACGATCTTGTTTGCCTCGGTCAACGGTTTCAGCAGTTCCAACTTCGTAAGCGATTGATCCGCATATATTCCCGCTGGCACCTTCTCACCCGCCAAGGCCACTTTCTTAACCTTGTCCGTCATAAGATCGCTCGGCTGATGCACGGCGACTGCGTTGCCCTTCTTCACCACGATCACTAAATCATTCGTCAGCAACCGCACTGTCTTCTCGGCGAGATTTGCCTTCGCCACTTCCTCCGCCCACTTCTTATTGGCGGACAAAAACAAGTCGGCCGGCGCGCCTGCAACAATCTGACTCGCCAACGTGTTCGACCCGCCGGAGTTCACTTGAACTTTTACATCTGTCGAATCGCTGAAATCCTTGCAGAGCTGTTCGACGACTTCCTTCGTGCTTGCTGCTGCTGAAACCGTGATCGGCCCCGCGGCCGCAGACGTCGATTTCGGCGCTGGCGCACCACGCCCGCATCCAGAAAAAGCGACGACTAAAGCGAGGAAGATTCGCCGCTTTGAACTGAACGCCGCAATCATTGCGATAATGCACTCACGGTTGTAACTTGCTCGCGGGTTTCTCACCTGAGCTCACCGCCCCAGCTTCGCCCAAGTTATTAATCCGAATCGATCGCAAATTCCGAATCCAGCGGATCTCCCTCTTGTCGCTCGGAATCACCAGCCGATAGGGCCCGTGCTTCGCATCTAGCGGTTGGCCATCCATGCGATCGACAACATACGCCTGAACATCGGTAGTCGCCGGATCAATCTCCAGCAGCGTTACGACCACCCGATAATCGTCCGTTGCTTCGAGCACAGCTACCGTCGGCGCCCGCTTTCCCTTGAGTTTCTCCCCGAACTCGACGCCCACCGATTTCAGGAGCTCAACCAACGACGCCCCTTCGAATTCTGCCTCTCCCGTGTGCGTCGTCGCCTTGAATTTACTCCGTGGCAATTTCGCAAAGTCTGCGGCAGCGATCGAGTGCGAAGTCCCACCTTCATCAACTACAGTTAACGGCTGTTTCTGATCTATCGCAGTGCTAGATTGGGCATGCGACTGCGGCACGAAGAAACTCATCACGGCCAGTAGGCCGCCGGTCCACACCGTCAAACACAATGATCTTCGCGCCATGCGCTGTATCGTATCGTGCATAACGCTCAATGCAAAGGCATTCAGCACCACTTCGAAAGTCGGAGTGAGTTACATTCAGCAGAAAAATCATAAGAACGCCACCTCGGTGTGCGCCGGCTTTACGACGGTTCATTCCCACGATCTAATTTATTTTGGGGCTCGTATCGGCGCGTCTCGAATAGCGCTCACTTAAACAGGCAGTCTCTACCGACGTGAGTTTGAGATGCGTGTAAACGAGATTGCGGTCGAAGGGCTTAAATCGCGTCCCCGTCCATCGCGCGGCTTCACCTTGGTCGAACTCTTGGTGGTGATTGCCATCATCGGCATTTTGGTCGCGCTGCTGCTGCCCGCAGTCCAGGCGGCTCGCGAAGCAGCGCGACGAAACCAGTGCAAGAACAATTTGAAACAGCTTGCGCTTGGGTGCCTGCTTCACGAGGACACGCAAAAATTCTTGCCGTCCGGCGGATGGAGCGACTATTTTAATGCTGACGCCAATATGGGCTACGGCGCGCGTCAGCCCGGGAGCTGGTACTTCAGCGTCCTCCCTTACATCGAGGAACAAGCCACTCACGATCTCAACAAGGGGCTCAATGTTTATCCCGCTGGTAACACAGCGGCGAAGGACGCCACTACGCAATTGCACCAAAGCCCGGTCGCAATTTTCAATTGCCCAACTCGGCGCATTGCAAAACTGTATCCGATCGCGCTAACAACCCTCAGGCTGCAATCATGGGTGGGAGCGCTACCCGCGGTCGTAAAAGGTGACTACGCAGCCAATTCCGGCGACGCGATTACCGGCGCCGGGTTCGACTTCAGCCCCAACATCTTTGCAATGCCTCAGGCGAGCGATTATCCAGCGAACATCGACTCGTTTAAATGGACGCCAACGAACGATCCGAAAACGGCTTTCTACCAAACCGGTGTCATTTATATTCGCAGCGAGATCGCCGGCAAGCGGATTACTGACGGCAGAAGTAACACTTATCTCATCGGCGAGAAATTTCTAACGCCTTTAATGTACGAGTCGGCTGAAGGCACCAGACGAGGATACGGAGATGACGAAGGCGCCTATGTTGGCTATGAGTGGGACAATGACCGAAGGGCGTACAACCCAAACGGTAGCGTCGATCGAGAAACTTTCCAACCCAGGCAAGATATCGCTGGCACCGACAATCCGAACATCTATGCTTTCGGTAGCGCGCACGCCGGCGCCATGAACATGTCGATGTGCGACGGCTCGGTGCACTCACTTTCCTATGACATCGATAGCGACGTCCACCGCTACCTGGCGAACCGCTTGGATGGCGAAACGGCGACTATGCCGTGAGTTGCAATTATCCGCCTTGTTTGAGTGCGAAGGTAATATTGTTACTCTTCATCCCCGGGTCGTCGTACGACACCTCCTGGCCGAGCGTCGTTTCAATGTTATAACGGGCAGGGATCGTCTCTTTGCCATTCACGGCTTTCGAAACGCGCACTTTATACAGCCCGAAATTGGCGCCACCGGGTAAGTTCGGCGCCGGCCGATCCTCTTTCGCAATCGTGGGAGACACATCTCCGAACTGAGTCGTCGTGCCCGTCGCAACTTTTATTTCAGTGCCAAGAAATGGTTCCGGTTCCAGCGTAACCTTTGCCCCCACCAGCGGCTGGCCGTCGAGAGTAAAGTGCATCCGCACCGAGGTCATCCCTGATTCCATTGCTTTCCACGCCTTAACACGCGCGGCTACCTCGTCGGCGCTAACGCCACCATCGCCGTTCGTATCCAAACGCGGTAACGCTGCCTTAATCGCCGGCGCATGCTCCAACTCGTCGCCCGAAATTACGCCGTCATGGTTTGAATCATACAACGCCAAAGCTTCCTTCCCTGCCCGCGAAGCGTCAATCGCCGGCTGACGCACCGCGGAAGGTCCGAAATTACAGCCGACGAAGATAATTGCCACGCCGACGACCAACGAGCGTTGCAACACCGTTCTTTCGCGCGCGGTGACTCGTCCCGGGCAGGTGGTCTTCATTTTCGTGCGGAACATGACGTCGCTTTTACTTGAACAGTCGTCGATCGTAACCGCGGCAGCGTTACGTCAACTTACTTAGTCAACTTACTTAACTGTGAAGCAAAACGTTTCTTCGTTGTCAGCGAGGTAGGTAGGAATGCCTTCCGCATCCTTTTCCGGCACAAGGTCCAGATCGACGTCCTTGAACTTGTTCCATTCCTTGCCGTCGTCGGATTTCGCCCAGATGCGCACCTTGCTGGCGTTCACGCGCCAATCGCCATCCATGACGTCGGTCGCTTCATCGGGATCCAGATCCACAGCAAACGAATTCGTGGCCGCGTCCGGCGAGTCTGGCGACCATTCCCAGTCTCCGGTTTCGTTTTCCGTGTAGTACTGCAGATAAACCTTGAGCTTGCCGCCCGTAATGTTCGCCACGCGAAGATAACGCGTGTGATGCGGCACGGCCGTGACCGATACAAGGTCATCGGTCGTTTCACCAGCGAAATCGGCGCTAACACCCGCATCGCCGCCAGCCACATTACCTGCGCCCGCATCGCCGCCGGAAGTATCCGTTTGAGCGACCGTTCCGTCCGGTGGTGAACTCGAATCTGGCGGAAGCGAAGTATCCGTCGGATTCGTAGTGCCGCCGTTGTCGTCGTTCTGGGCGAGCACGCCGCTGTTGTCGACAGGTGCTTCGCCGTACGGCAGGTCTTGTGGCACTTCGATGTATTGACCCGTATCCGACGGCGGATCGCAAATCGTCGACATGCAGTATCCACACGAATCGGGCATCGCGCCGCCATTGTCGAAATCACACGGCGCGCACGGG
>JABDGM010000036.1 GCA_013286045.1 Planctomycetota bacterium
CTTAGCTGAAGTCGCGGGGCTTCGGCTGCTTTTTTTAAATCTCGAATTCAAGCGAATTCGGCCACCTCGAGCCAGCAATGCAACACAGCGATTATTTGAAGGCTGCCCAAAAGTACGAAAAGCAGATGGTGAAATTCCTCCGCGACATGATTGCGATTCCCTCGGAATCGGCGGAGGAGGGGCCGGTCATCGCCCGCATCAAACAGGAGATGGAAGCGACTGGCGCATTCGACAAGGTTTGGGTTGATGGGTTGGGCAATCTGTTAGGGCAAGTCGGCAAGCCTGGCAAAGGCAAGAAGCTGATTGCAATCGACGCCCACGTGGACACCGTCGGCGTTGGCAATCGCGATGAGTGGAAGCATGATCCCTACAAAGGCAAAGTGGCCGACGGCAAAGTGTGGGGCCGCGGGGCAGGGGACCAGGAAGGCGCGATCCCGGCGATGGTCTACGCGGCGAAGATTTTGCGCGACCTCAAGGTTGATATGTCGGAGTTCTGTCTGCTCACCACGTTCACAGTGATGGAAGAGGACTGCGATGGCCTGTGCTGGCAGTACATCGTGCAAGAGGGCAAGATTCGCCCGGATGTCGTCGTGGTGACGGATTCGACTGATTGCAAAATTCTTCGTGGCCAGCGCGGGCGGATGGAGATCGGCGTCACGTGCCTCGGCAAATCGTGCCATGGCTCGATGCCGGAGAAAGGCGACAACGCCGTTTACAAAATCGCAAAGGTCGTGCGCGAGATCGAAGAGCTCAACACGCGACTGAAGGGCGATGAGTTCCTCGGCAAAGGCACCATCACGGTCAGCTACATCGACTGCAAAACACCAAGCTTGTGTGCTGTGCCCGGCCAGGCGTACATCCATCTCGATCGCCGGCTAACGGTGGGCGATACGAAGAAGTCAGCCGTCGCCGAGGTGAAAGACGCGGTGAAGCGTGCCGGTGTGGAGGCAAAGGTTGAAGTGCTGCGTTACGCCCGGCCGAGCTACACTGGGCTCACGTATGAAACCGAAAAGTACTTTCCCATGTGGTGCGAGGAAGAAGATTCACTCCCGGTAAAGGCGGCAATTAAAGCCCATCACGAGGTGCTCAACAAAACGCCGATCGTTCATCGTTGGACGTTCAGCACGAACGCCGTTTCGATCGATGGCATGTTCGGCATCCCGTGCGTCGGCTTTGGCCCCGCGCCGGAGAACGTCGCTCACACGGTAAATGACTCCGTGCCAATTGAGCATCTTGTTAACTGTGCGGCGTTCTATGCCGGTTTCGGTCCTGCATACTGCGATTTGGCCGAGGGCCGCGGTAACGGCAAGCCGCTAAAGGTTAAGCGATTGAAGTAAGAGTTTTTCATCACGACGACACGACGAGCACGACGAAAATAATTTTTTGTTTGATCCGTCGTGTCCTTTGTGCCGTCGTGGTCAATTTCCGATGAGAAGCGAGTAAAAGATGACCAGCCTGAAGGGTAGAGATTACATCGAGACGCAGGACCTCAGCGACGCAGAAATCGAACTGCTGCTGAACACTGCGAATGAACTTAAAGAAAAGTTCCGTCGCGGCGAGCCAACGCAACTACTCCCGCATCAGACTGCATTCCTGCTGTTCTTCGACAAGTCGACGCGTACTCGCAATGCGTTTGAAGCCGGCATGACGCAGCTCGGCGGGCATGCTCACTTTCTCGACTCAGATGCTACGCAAATCAGCCATGGCGAAACGCCCGAAGACACTGGCAAGATTCTCGGTTCGATGGGCCATGGAATTTGCATCCGCCATGACCTCGTTTTGAACGAAGGCAACAAGTATATGCGAGCGATGGCCGCCGCCACGAACGTGCCGATTATCAATATGCAGTGCGACGTCGATCATCCGACGCAGACGCTTGCCGATATCATGACGATCCGCGAGCACTTCGGTAACGATCTCAAAGGCAAGAAGATAGCCGTCAGCTGGGCGTTCGCGCCGTCGTACGCCAAGCCGTTGAGCGTACCGCAAGGCCTAATCACGCTTATGACGCGCTTCGGCATGCACGTGTCGCTCGCCCATCCGCCGGGATACAAGCTGATCGATCGCACGGTCGAGTCCGCCAAGGCGAATGCCGCCAAGAGTGGAGGCAAGTTCGAAATCGTCGACGATATGGATGAAGCGTTTAAGGACGCCGATATCGTCTACCCAAAAAGCTGGGGCGTGTACGACTTCATGCTCGCCCGGCAACAGGCGAAGACGAAGGACGAGGTCGCCGAAAATCAAAAAGCGTGCCTCGCGATCAATGCGAAGTACAAGAATTGGATCTGCGACGAAAAGCGCATGAAGATCGCCAAGAAGTCGGCCGTCTATATGCATTGCCTGCCGGCCGACCGTGGCTCGGAAGTCACCGACGCCGTTATCGATGGCCCGCAATCGATCGTCTTCCCCGAAGCTGAAAACCGTCTTCACACCGCCAAGGCGATCATGGCCTGCACGATGCGCGAACGGCCTTTCTAAAAGAAAGCGCTCCGCTTCGCGTCGCGATTAAACGACTGGCCGCGACACGCCGCGCTACATACTATGCCCGACACACGCAAACGCCTCGTCATCGCACTCGGTGGCAACGCCATTAGCGCGCCTGGGAAAATTGGCGATATCGACGAGCAATTCGCGCAGGTCAGCCAGACGGCCGAAGTCCTCTGCGACGCGATTGGGCGTGGCTACCAGCTAATCGTTTCACACGGAAACGGCCCGCAAGTTGGCAATATTTTGCGGCGGGTCGAAATTGCCCGCAGCGAATTGTATCCGATTCCGCTGGAAGTTTGCGTGGCAGACACCCAGGCAGGGATGGGCTATATGATTGCCCAGTGTTTGTCTAACGCTGCGAATCGGCGCAATCTCACCTGCGATGTGACCGCGATCGTCACCACGGTGCTCGTCGATCCAAATGATCCTGCGTTCAACTCGCCCGACAAAGCGATTGGCCCCGGCATGACGCAAGTTCAAGCCGAGTCGTATCGTGACAAAGAAGGATGGCAAATTCGAGATGAAGGCAAAGGAAGATTTCGTCGCGTCGTGCCTTCACCTTTGCCACGAAAAATCATCGAACTGCCTGCCGTCGATCAACTTGTGAACGCGGGACAGATCGTCGTTTGTTGCGGCGGCGGCGGAATTCCGGTTGCCGTCGATGAACTGGGCCGAGTTCGCGGCGTGGCCGCGGTCATTGATAAGGACCGCACGACAGGCCTGCTTGCTCGCCACCTGCAAGCACCGATGCTCATGATTCTCACGGCGGTTGAATACGCGTGCATCAACTTCGGCAAGCCTGACGAACAACGGCTCGAAACGATCACTGCCGATGAAGCCGACAAACATCTGAAAGCCGGGCAATTCGGTGCCGGGTCGATGCGTCCGAAAATAGAAACCGCGATCGATTTCGTCCGTCAATCACCGCACGCAGATGCCCTTGCGATCATTGCCCACGTCGACAAATTCGCCGACGCACTCGACGGCAAAAGCGGTACACGTATCGTCCGCTAGCCGATTGCGGACATTCGTTCCCAGAGCTCGCTAGCAATTTCGCTCGATCTCCGGCGCATCGCAGCCTCATCGCAAGCAACCATTTTGCCATCTCGGAGGCGCCACTCGCCGGCGATCATGACGTCCCGCACAAATTCGGGGCCCATGGCATACAGAAAATGCCCCGCCAGGTTTCCTTCTGTAAGCGGCGTTGCGGGGCGATAATTTGTCAGCACTAAGTCGGCTGCAGCGCCAGGCTCCAAACTGCCGAGCTTCACACCAAGTGATTTCGACGCCATTCGAGCCGATTGGCCCAGCATTCCAAGCGATCTGCCAAATGGAACGGGTAGTTGTGAGTCGTGACTCTTAAATTCCGCCACGCGGGCTTCACGCCACATGTCGGCACCGATGCCATCGGTTCCCAGCTGCGGCGGCGCCTTGAGTTGGGCCACAGGGGTATACCCAACGCCGTTGTTCATGTTCGAACTCGGATTGTGGGCCAGCGAAATGTGCTCGGACGCGTTGACCGCGTCGAGATCGGCGGCCGAAAGATGCGTGCCGTGCCCCAAGATGGTGCCGGCCGCTTCGAAGACGCCGCAACGATGGAGCCGCTCGATCAATCCGCAGTGAAAGCGATCCATCGTGATCTGCGCATCGACAGGGTCTTCTGCTACGTGAATGTGGACGCCAACACCATAGTGCTTCGCGAGTTCCGCACACCCTCGCAGCGATTCATCCGTCATCGTGAAGCTCGCATGCCCGCCGATCATCGCAGCGAACTGACCACCGCGGCGGCCCTGGCAAAGCAGGGCATAACGCTCATTCTCGGCGAGGCCTTCCAGACCTTCTGTCGCACGATTGCGATCGGTCACCTCGTAACACAGCACGCTGCGACACCCAATCGCGGCGATCCCAGTTTCAAGCGCGGTGAGACTGCCCGCAATTGCGTTTGGCGACGCATGGTGGTCAAACAGTGTCGTCGTGCCGCATCGAATAGCAGCCAGCGCGCCGATATGACCACTGGCTTCCACACTTTCGAGCGTGTGAGCCCGGTCCAATCGCCACCAGATGAGCTGTAATATCTCGTGAAAATCTCGCGGCTGCCGTGGCGGTGCCGGCATCCCCGCGGCGAGCGCCGAATACAAATGTGTGTGGCCGTTCACCAGGCCCGGCATCAGTACCGCACCATCGCAATCGACAACTTCGTCGCCGGGCTCTGCAATGATGTCTTTGCCGACCGCTGAAATCAACCCGTCGGTAACGCGCAAACTCCCCGCCTTGACCGCCGGAGGGTCAAGTTGGACTAGCAGTGCGTTTTTAAAGAACGTCGGCATGGTAGCGCCTACAGAAGATTCAAGACGCCGGTTCGTTCATTAAACGCTTCAATCTGCTTGTCCCACTTATCTGCTTGGGCGAACTGCTCAGTCCAATAGTCGGGATTCCAGAGTTCGCGCAGCTCATCGGCCGTGCGGCCTTGCTGCTCGACCCACGTGAAATATTTGAAATTGTGGAGCGCCTTGCGATCGAAATAGGTGAGTTCGCGGAGGTGGTCGGTCACGATGCCATCGAGGTATCGCGCTTGGTCGTATGCCGCGCGCTCCGCGGTGTATGCCCCGTGATCCGCGGCAAGTTCCTCTAGCCGGCTACCATACATGCCAGCGGAATCGGTAAGACAAGTGAAGATCACGTCGCGGCCGTCCATGTCGTAATACTTCGCCGTTTTGATTGCCGCCACCAAGTTGCAGATACCGCTAATGCCAACGAGCGTCAGCTGATTGATCAACTGATCGGAGCAGCGGTGATTGAGCAGCGTTTGGCCGTTTGGATCATTGAACAGGCGCAATAGGGCCATGCACTGTTCATCGTCGATTGCGGCGATCATGTCGGTATTGCGGACGTTGTGAATCCACGGCACATGCTTGTCGCCGATGCCTTCAATCCGGTGCCCGCCGAAACCAAGTTGGTACAGCGTGGGGCATTGCAGCGCTTCCGTAGCCACGACGCGAATACCCGGCGAAATCGTGCGCAAATAGTCGCCCGCGGCGATCGTGCCCGCGCTGCCCGTGGCGGAAACGTAGCCGCTCAGTCGCGATCCGGCGCCAACGCGGTTAAATACTTCGGCGATGGTCTTTCCTGTGACGTTGTAATGCCACGCCGCGTTGCCGAACTCTTCGAACTGATTGAAGATCACACAGTCGGGCCGGGTGCGTTTGATCTCCCAACACTTGTCGTAGATTTCCTTGACGTTCGACTCGCAACCGGGCGTCGCGATCACTTCGGCCCCAATGTCTTTTAGCCAGGCAAACCGCTCGCGGCTCATTTCTTCGGGTAGGATCGCAACGGCCGTACAACCGACGAGCGCCGAGTCAAACGCCCCGCCGCGGCAGTAATTGCCGGTGCTCGGCCACACTGCCTTATGCTGCGTCGGATCAAACTGACCGGTCACAAGCCGCGGAACCAAGCAGCCATAGGCGGCGCCGACTTTATGCGCGCCGGTCGGAAAGAATTTTCCCAACAAACCAATGATCCGCGTATCGACGCCGGTGAGCTCCGGCGGAAACTCGATCCAATTGCCTTGGTTGTAGAGACCACCCCGATCAACGGGTTCGTTCCTCCAAGTGATTCGGAAGAGGTTCACCGGATCAATATCCCACAGCCCAACTTTCTTGAGACGGTCGCGGATTTTTTGCGGCACACTACTCGGATCGCGCATTTGCGCGAACGTGGGGAGCAGAATCTTACGCTCTTTAAAGCGAGCAACCGTCCGGGCCAATACTTTTTCGTCAACTTGCATCAATGAGACTCAATTCTTGATTTGCCACAGAGGACACAGAGAAGAAATTACCAAGCACCAACGACCAAATTTAAGTGGCCGCATTTTTTGATCATTGGGATTTGGTTATTGGTCATTTGAATTACTCTCTAGTTCTCTGTGACCTCTGTGGCTATAGCCTTTTTGCGTTTAACTTCTCCACTTGGGCGGCGACTGCCTCTATTGAAGCTTCAACTCCAATCGGTTGCCCGCCGGCACGAATAGCGTTTTTCGTATCCTTCAGCCCGCTGCCTGTGATCATGACCAGCACGCGATCGGTGGGCTTAATTGTTTTTGATCCGATCGCGGAGATTACTGCCGCCAACGATGCGGCCGCGGCCGGTTCGGCGAACATGCCATGCCGGCCCGCGAGGCGCATCGCATCCAATATCGCGTCGTCACTGGCGGTGACAACCACGCCATCTGCTTCGCGAATCGCGTTCACCGCTTTTCGCCAATTGCGCGGCACATGCACGTCAATGCTGTCGGCAATGGTCTTACCCTCGCTAATCGGCGGCAGCTTCCCGTGCTGCAGCGCATAGTCGATCGGCTTTACGTGTTCGGCCTGAGCAGCTAGCAGACGCGGAAGCCGGTCGATCACGCCCAACTCGCGCATTTGCTTGAGGCCCTTCCAGATGCCGGCGATTGTACAACCATCGCCGACACTGACAGCGACCCAATCCGGGATGCCGCCGAAGTTAGCCGATTGTTCCGCGACTTCGAGTCCGGCCGTCTTCTTCCCCTCCACGAGCACGGGATTGATCGCGCAATTGCGATTGTACCAACCGAATTCACCGCAGGCTTTCGAGCACAGATCATATGCCGCATCGTACGACGCTTTCACGGCAAACACCGTGGCCCCGAAAACTTGCAACTGCGCAACCTTTGGTTCAGGAGCCGTGGCCGGGACAAAAATAAACGCCGGCAAACCGGCCAACGCCGCATGCCCGGCGAGACTGCTCGCAGCATTACCCGTGGAAGCACAGGCGATTGTTTTCGCTCCGACTTGCAGCGCGTGGGCAACGCCAACCGAGCTTGCCCGATCTTTAAACGACGCCGTCGGATTTCGCCCTTCGTCCTTAAGCAAAATCTGCCGCAGGCCCAGGTGCTTAGCCAGCCGCGATGCATCCAGAACAGGCGTCCAACCCACCGGCCAGTCGTGACGGACCGCCGCCGGCGCCAGCGGTAGCAACTCCTCGTACCGCCAATGATTGAGCGGCCGGGCCGCCGACGGCTTCGCCTTCCAAGCGGTGCGAACGCGGTCGAAGTCGTATCCGATGTCCAAAATCCCATCCGCCGGTCCACATTTCGGACAGGTCATCCATATACCTTTGGCGGCAATCAGGCTTTCGCCGGGATAGACGGCGCCGCAATGGACGCATGTTAAATCCGACACGCACGATTTATTTTCGGTTGTCTTCACATCCTCGAATGTAACTTGGCCGCGTGGGCCAAGCCAGAGCAGGGCAGGGCAGCTATAATGCGAGTTTTCAGCAGGCGCATTCCGTCGCACTTTCTTCGCATGGTCGATCTTTTCTGCACGCCGTTCGTCGACATGATCCAGCGCATGCGGCTGGAGTTTCGCAACCAACAAAGCATTTTTGACCTTCCGGCGCGCAAGTGGTACCTGCCGCCAATCGGCGATGACGCGCCCGATTTATCGGTCCGATTTCACGATCGAATTGCCGGCAACGCGTCGGGGCCCGCCTCCGGGCCGCAAACGCAAATGGCCCAGAATATCGTGCTTTCATGGCTCGCTGGCGGGCGAATCATGGAGCTGAAAACCGTTCAGGTCAATGATGAGCTGAAGATTTCGCGGCCATGCATCGATGCCACGAACATTGGCTACAACATCGAATGGTCGCAAGAGCTGCGCGTCGCCGATTCGCTAGATCAATACGTGCAAGGGGCGATGCTGATTCACATGCTCCGGCGCGCACCCGATGTTTTTGGCCAGCCTTTTGGCGGCACCTCGCTCGCAGGCACGAGCGGCGAGCTCATTTACGATTTGTCCGTCGGGTACGACCTGGCGGGCATTAAGACTCCTAAGGTCGTGAACTTCATCCGCGGCATGATCGATGCCTCGGAAAGCGTCGCGCGCCTTCGCGATCAAATCCCGCGCTGGCTCGGCCCGCTGCGCGAACTTGACTATCCGACAGCGCTAAGCCGAAGCATTACGCTCTCCACGTTTCACGGCTGCCCTGCCGAAGAAATTGAGCGCATTTGCGAATTCCTGCTTACGGAACTGGATGTCCACGTCATCGTTAAGATGAATCCGCCCATGCTCGGCAAAGACCGGCTCGAGTATTTGCTGTACGACGTGATGGGCTACACCGGCCTTCGCGTCAACGATAAGGCGTACACTTCCGGCCTGCAATTTGAAGAGTCGCTAGCCATATGCGGCCGCATGACCACGTTGGCAGCCTCACGTGGCCTGCAGTTCGGCGCCAAGTTTTCTAACACGCTCGAAGTCGAAAACCACCGTACGTTCTTTCAACCGAGCGAAAAGATCATGTATCTCTCCGGCGCGCCGCTGCACGTCATCACGCTCACACTCGCCGCCGAATTCCGCAAACTCGTTGGCGCCGCGTTTCCCATTTCCTTCTCCGCAGGTGTCGATCGCAAGAACTTCGCCGGCCTCGTGGCGTGCGGCATCGTTCCCATCACCACCTGCACCGATCTGCTCAAAACCGGCGGTTACGCTCGGCTTCCTCCCTACATGCACGAATTGCAAAAGGAAATGCAGAAAATCGGCGCACGAACGATCAACGAATTCATCCTCGACTATCGCGGACAACGCGCCGCGGCGGCAAACGATCCGGTCCTCGCCGGCTATTTAAACACGCCCCTGGTTGTCGCTGAAACGCAAGCCGACGCCCGCTATCACGCCGCGCAGAACCGTTCCGTCCCGAAGAAAATCAACTCGCATCTCGTCACGTTTGATTGCATTACTTGCGACAAATGTATTCCCGTGTGCCCGAACGATGCCAATTTCACGTATCGCACAGGCCAAGTGCGGCTGCCCTACCGGGACATCGAAGTGCGACTGGACGGAAGCCTAGCTCCCGTGGGCGAGGAGAAAGTATTCGCGCTCGAACAGTCCGATCAGATCGCCAATTTCGCGGATTACTGCAATCACTGCGGAAATTGCGATACGTTTTGCCCAGAATACGATGGCCCCTATTTAAAGAAGCCGAATTTCTACGGTAGCCGCGCGGCGTTCGAGGCCGGCGCGCCGCACGATGGCTATCTGATCGAAAGTAGCGCCGATGGAATGAGAATCAGCGCGCGCATAAATGGTGAGATTCACTGGTTCGAGCAGCCCACGACCGGCGTCGGCGGCCGCTATTTCGACGGCACGTTCACGATCGATGTCGCGCCCGACGGAAACTTTACATTATCGGCGCAAAGCGAAAGGACCACGGCCACACTTCGCATCGACATTGGTCGATTCCACGCGCTCGCCACGCTGCTTCGGGGGATCACCAATTCTGCGCGCGTACACGCAGTCAACACGCCCCTACTGACCGCGACGAGCGTTGCGACTGACTAGTCGATATCATCGTCCGCCGAATCACGAAACGCAGACCAGTCAATTTTCAGCTTCCGCATCCGCGCGCGTAGCGTGTGCGGATTGATCGCGAGATGCTTCGCAGCGCCGCGGGGCCCTTCGATACGACCGCGTGCCAGTCGGAGCGCCGATTCGATATGCTCACGCATCGCATCGTTAAGCGTCGAAATCCGCTGGCGACGCAGAGGATCTCCATTAGGTTGCACCTCCAACGCGGGTTGCACGACGCGTCGCAGGCTCGGCCCCGAGATTCCCAGAGCCGCGGCCAATTCCAGAGAATGACCATCTCCCAAAATTGCCGCGCGATCGATGACCGCACCCAGCTCGCGGATGTTGCCTGGCCAATCGTAACCTTGCAGAAGCTCAATATCGGCATCTGTCGGCTGTACGGGGGCCAATCCGAAGCGAATCGCAGCACGCTGCGCGAAATGCCGCGCCAATGAAGCAATGTCTCCCACACGATCCCGCAAAGGAGGTAGCAGAATCGGGAAAACCGCAATCCGGTACCACAAATCCTCGCGAAAGGTGCTTTCGCGAACCATGGCCGCGAGGTCGCGATGCGTTGCGGCCACGACCCGCACATTGACACGAATCGGCTTCGATCCACCCACCCGCTCCACGTAGCCATCCTGTAGTACGCGTAAAAATCGTACTTGAGCATCGAGTGGCAATTCGCCGATTTCGTCGAGGAACAGCGTGCCCATGTCGGCGCGCTCGAACCAGCCGTGTCGCGTTTCCGCGGCCCCCGTAAAACTACCCTTCTCGTGACCGAACAACTGAGAATCGATTAGCTCTCGCGGAATAGCACCGCAATTTACACGTAAGAATGGACCGCTGTGGCGCTCGCTACGGTTGTGAATTGCCCGGGCCACGAGCTCTTTACCCGTACCCGTCTCGCCGAGAATTAACACCGGCACTTCGGAACGGCTTACCAAATCCACACGTTGCATCACGGGGGCCAACCCGGCATCTTCGCCAACAATCGTCTCGCCCGTATCGCTACGGCCCATGCGGCGAAGCAACGATTGTCGCTCGGCTTCCGAAGCCTCTCGCAAAGAGGCCAGCTCGTGTAGCCGGGCGTCATTATCCAACGCGACGGCCATTGGTTCGAGAATCGATTCGATGACTTCGATATCAAGATCCGCGAACGTCTTTTTCCGTTTCGCCAACGCGAGCAGAATTCCGCGCGAGCCGTGCTCCCCATGAAGCGGCGCGATAAGCCAGTCGCTCGCCGGCGAGTTCGGATACAGCAGGCTGAAAATCGAGTCCGCTTTGTCGGCATCGTCTGCTCGATGCAGCGCGGTTTGCTGCCGCATCCACCGGTCGACCTTTCGCCACGCCGTTTCTGAAAGCTGCACTTCGTTCACGGCCTCTCCATCCGCGCTGTCTGGACCACTTGCAATGACGCGGACACGCCGGTGCTCGCTGTCGACGCGGTGAATGATGAGGGTGCCTATCGGCACGTGCTTCGAAAGCAACGCGGCAGTCGAATTCGTCGACTCGCTGACATCGAGATGCCGCGAGATGCTTTGCCAAACGGCCAGCTGAAGGTTTTGAAGGGGCTGCATGGGTAGCTCAAAATCCGTGCTATTTGCTCTAATACCATTATAGGTGATGGATAAATCTATCATATTTGCTTGTTCTAATCTTCCGGTTCGAATGACATTTATGCCGAAAACGCCGATTTTACGCGTGTTTTTTGGCTATTTTCGCGTGCATGTCGGTTTGGCACCCCTCTTGCTTACTGCAACACCACGGCCACACCTAATGCAAATGGGTTTCCAATCGAGCCGTTTAACCGGAGGAATTTGGAAATGCCCGTTTTTGGTCCGCAGTCAAAGTCATTCGCAACGCTCACCGAGGGAAGGAACCTTCCGTTGAACGCCATTCGCGCACTCGCTTCAATTGTCCTGAGTACGACGCTCGTCGCAGTCGCGGGCTGCGGTGCGTCCTCCGCTTCATCGGAAAACGCTACTCAAACCACAAGCGGCAAAGGCGACGCGGCGAAGCCCCCGGTTCAATTGCTCAATGTTTCTTACGACCCGACTCGTGAACTTTACCTCGCCGTCAACAAGGCTTTCGTCGCTCAGTGGAAGGAGCGAACGGGGCAAACCGTTACGATCGAACAATCGCACGGTGGTAGCGGCAAGCAGGCGCGCGCGGTCATCGACGGACTGAAAGGCGACGTTGTGACGCTCGCTCTCTCGTACGACGTCGATCAGATCGCAGAGCTTGGCGGTTTGTTTCCAAAGGATTGGCAGCAGCGGTTGCCGAACAACAGTTGCCCCTACACCTCGACAATCGTATTTCTGGTCCGCAAGGGAAATCCGAAAGGCATTAAGGATTGGGACGATCTTGTAAAAGACGGCGTGCAAGTCATCACGCCTAATCCGAAAACTTCCGGCGGCGCACGCTACAATTATTTGGCCGCCTGGGGATACGCGCTCAAGAAGTACGGCAACGACGACGCGAAAGCAAAGGAGTTCGTCGCCAAGCTCATCAAGAACGTGCCCGTGCTGGACTCCGGCGCCCGAGGGTCAACAACGACCTTCGTACAAAACGGCATCGGCGACGTGCTGCTGGCGTGGGAAAACGAAGCGTTTCTCGCCGTCAAAGAATTGGGCCCTGAAAAATTCGAAATCGTGACGCCCTCGGTGAGTATTCTGGCCGAGCCGCCAGTGACGGTAGTCGACAAAAACGCCGCTAGCCACGACGCGGTCGAAGTCGCCAATGGCTACTTGAAGTTCTTGTACTCGCCGGAAGGCCAAAAGATCGTCGCCAAGAACTTCTATCGGCCGAGCGAGCCCAAATTTGCCGACGGCGAAGACATCAAACGCCTGCCCGAGATCAAGTTGTTCACCGTGAACGAATTGTTTGGAAGCTGGGCCAATGCTCAGGCGACGCATTTTGCCGACGGCGGAACGTTCGACTCGATCTACGCTCCGCAAAAGTAACAGCAGCTACACGAACACGCGAATCCACTGCGCCGCTCGGGCCATACCATGTCCACCTCACGTACAACGCGCACCATCCTTCCCGGCTTCGGGTTGACCATGGGCTACACCGTTCTGTATTTGAGCCTGGTCGTGCTCATTCCACTCGGCGCACTGGTGTTAAAAAGCGGTAGCCTTGGCTGGCATGGATTTTGGGCCGCAGCTTGGAACCCGCGCGTCATCGCATCCTATGAGTTGACGTTTTTCACGTCATTTGTCTCCGCTTTGATCAACGCGTTCTTCGGTCTGATTGTCGCTTGGACTCTCGTCCGCTATACGCTGCCAGGCAAAAGCTTCATCGATGCCGTCATCGACTTGCCGTTCGCGCTGCCCACAGCCGTCTCCGGAATCGCGCTCACCGCGGTCTACGCTCAGAACGGTTGGTTTGGCCGTTACTTGGAGCCGCTTGGTATCCGAGTCGCGTTCACGCCCCTTGGAATCATCGTGGCGCTGACGTTTATCGGCCTGCCGTTCGTGGTCCGCACGCTGCAGCCAGCAATTGAAGAAATCGACCGCGAAACCGAAGAAGCGGCCGCCAGCCTAGGCGCGAATCGTTGGCAAACTTTTTGGCGGGTCATCCTTCCCACCATTCTGCCCGCGCTACTCACCGGGTTTGCACTCTCCTTCGCTCGCGCGCTCGGCGAGTACGGATCCGTCGTCTTCATTTCCGGCAATATGCCGATGAAGACTGAAATCACCTCGCTACTGATCATCACGAAGCTTGAACAATACGATTACGCGGGCGCAACCGCCATCGCCACGATGATGCTCGTCGCCTCGTTCGTGTTGCTGTTCGCCATCAACCTGCTTCAATGGTGGAATGGCCGCAAGTTCCGAGGTGCCGTATGAGCGTCGGCGGGTCATCATTGGCCGGGATTCAGCCGAACGCGTCGCTCGTTGGCGACGACATCACGGGCCGCTTAAAGCGTGCGACGGATGAAAGCAAGCTCGTCAAAGGGCTGCTAATCGGCACTTCGCTCGGGTTTTTAACGCTAGTGCTGTTCGTCCCGCTCGTGGCAATCTTCGCCGAAGCGCTGCGCAAGGGCATCGGCGTATTCCTGGCCAGCTTTACGAACCACGCCGCATTGTCTGCGATTTGGCTGACAGTCCTGACTTCCGCGATCTGCGTGCCGCTAAACGTCGTGTTTGGACTAGCGTCCGCCTGGGCGATCACGAAGTTTCAATTCCGCGGTAAGAGTGCACTGATCACGCTGATCGACTTGCCTTTTGCCGTGTCGCCAGTCATCTCGGGTCTGATTTTTGTCCTTCTTTTCGGAATGCAAGGTCTGCTAGGACCGTGGCTACGCGGTCACGATATCCAAATCATTTTCGCAGCGCCGGGCATCGTGCTGGCAACGCTGTTCGTCACCTTTCCGTTTGTTGCTCGCGAATTGATTCCACTCATGCAAGAGCAAGGGACGGATGAAGAGCTGGCCGCCGTCTCGCTAGGTGCAAGCGGTTGGCAAACCTTTTGGCGAGTCACGCTGCCCAATGTGAAGTGGGCGCTCCTATACGGCGTCATCCTGTGCAACGCGCGGGCCATGGGCGAGTTCGGCGCCGTATCGGTCGTCTCCGGCCACATTCGCGGCCAGACAAACACTTTGCCACTCCACGTGGAAATTCTTTACAACGAATACAACTTCGCCGCTGCGTTCGCGGTCGCGTCCCTTCTGGCGCTTTTGGCGATATTAACCTTGGCGGCCAAAACCGTCGTCGAATGGCGCGTGCGCCGCGAGTATGCACAAGCCCTTGAGCCCACCGGGGCAGAGGAATAAATCATGAGCATTGAACTTCAACACATCAGCAAAACTTACGGTACGTATCAAGCGCTGCGCGACGTAAGCCTGTCAATCAAGGACGGCGAACTAGTCGCCCTCCTGGGCCCAAGCGGATCTGGAAAAACGACGCTGCTGCGGATCATCGCCGGACTTGATTCGCCAGAGCAGGACTCGCGCTCGCGAATCCGGTTTCACGAGGAAGATGTCGCCCATCGGCCTGCCGCCCAACGCCGCGTCGGCTTCGTCTTTCAGCATTACGCGCTGTTTCGGCACATGAGCGTCTTCGAGAACGTTGCGTTCGGCATGCGTGTCATGCCGCGCAAATTGCGGCCCGCGAAGGCAGCGATCGACAGCCGCGTGCACGAGCTGTTGCAATTGGTGCAGCTTGATGGTCTCGGCAAGCGATTCCCATCGCAGCTCTCCGGCGGCCAACGGCAACGTGCCGCGCTTGCCCGAGCACTCGCCGTGGAACCTCGCGTTCTATTACTGGATGAACCATTCGGTGCGCTGGACGCCAAAGTGCGACAGGACCTCCGTGCGTGGCTGCGGCGGCTGCATGACGAGATCCACGTCACGAGCATCCTCGTCACGCACGACCAGGAGGAAGCGCTCGAGGTGGCCGATCGCGTAGTCGTTATGAACCACGGCCAGATCGAGCAGATCGGCACGCCGGAGGAAGTTTTTCACAAGCCGATGACGCGCTTCGTGATGGAGTTTTTAGGTCAGGTCAATATGTTTCGCGGCCGGGTTCAAGCCGGCAAGGCCATGCTCGGCGAAGTCGCACTCGACGGGCATTATTTCCCGGGCAAAGAGCAGGGGGCCGCGATGGTTTACATGCGCCCGCACGAGTTGGATATCAAGCTCTACAAAAACGGCGCCCCCAGCTTTCCGGCCAAAGTCACGCGCATCAATCCGGCCGGCTCAATCGCCAAAATAACAACGCAAACAACCGATGGTCAAAACGTGCTCGTGGATTTGAGCCTCGAAGACTACCAGCGGCTAAGTCTTTCGGAAGGGACGCACGTCTACATCTATCCGAAAAGCAGCCGCGTGTTTTTGCCTGAGTACGAAATCTGAAAACGGACGCTTAACCATTAATCATGAAATTGCAGGCGATCATGGCGCGCAAGATAAGCGGCCAGATGTGCCGAATACCACGGAGGCCGACATGATCGGTGCAGGAGCGATTGCGATGGATCCCACTTTGAAACAGAAAGGTGCGGTGCAAAACGAGGACACGGCAGAAGAGGCGATCGACCAAATTCGAGAATCGTTGCGGGGTCTGAAGTTCGGGTCTGTGAACATCATCGTTCAAGATGGTGTCATCATTCAGATCGATCGTACCGAAAAGAAACGCTTGCGGGAGCATCGAAACGGTACGAAGTAGGGATTCAAACAGTGAACGGGCCGAGCAGAGAAGAAGAACAATTTTCGGCCGCCTGTGGATGCTCTTGCATCCGATGGCATTTCTAATACTTTAGCCGACTGGAGTTACCAGAGGCGCATACCACGTTAGCTGGGAGATCGCGCTGATGGACTCATTTAACTCTCTAACTCGCCCAATGCGAATCGCTGGCGGCGAACTAGTCCGGCGTCTACCGAAGTGGCCCGATGTTGTCGATGTCGCAACATCGCATGCGCGTGTTGTTGCGCGTAAAGCACTTTCCGCCTTTTCAGTCGCGTTAGCCATCCGCTGAGTTTCTCGCTCAGCACGACCAATTCACGTCAGGGCCACTGCCTGACAACTTACGAGGATAAAATGTTAAACCAACGAAAAGCGTTTACCCTAGTCGAACTTTTAGTCGTCATTGCAATCATAGGTATTTTGGTTGCTTTGCTTCTGCCCGCGATTCAAGCTGCCCGCGGGGCGGCCCGCCGCTCGCAGTGCGAAAACAATATGAAGCAAATCGGCCTCGCTGTTTTGAACTACGAAAGCACTAAAAAGGTTCTGCCTTCGAGCAAACGTCCTCTCGGTATAACAACCGCGCCACGAATCGCCGGCACGACATTGCTTCTGCCTTACTTTGAAGAAAGCAGCAAGCTTTCGAACTTCGATCTAACACTAAATTGGAGTCACGATAATAATCTCCCCGTCGTTTCGACACCGATCAGTGCTTTCCTGTGCCCGACGAGTCCCGCTGATCCAACTCGACTCGACGCGGACGAACAAGTCTCGCCGTGGAAAGGAAGGGCCGCGGCCACCGATTACTCGCCGACGATTGGAGTCGACTATCGCTTAGGCCCCACGACCTTTTCGCCAGCGCCAGGCATCACTGGCCAGCTCGGCCTAGTCGACGCCGAAACGATCACCGTGGATACGCTGAACGGCAACACGCCCAACAGCGGCATGCTTCCGAAGAACGCCGATCCGACGCTTAAAAAAGTGACCGACGGACTCTCGCACACTATTATGTACGCCGAATCCGCGGGGCGCCCGAGCGTGTATCGGAAAGGTGGAGTCGAAGTCGGTCCGGATGTGCAAACGACGCATATGGTAGGCGGCGGATGGGCGCGCCCTGCCAGCGATTTCGGCTTGGACGGGTCGACTGCAGACGGTGTTTCATCGCCCGGCCCGTGCCCCATGAATTGCACCAACGGCCAGCAAGTCACGACATATCCCGATCCATATTACGTTACCGAAGGAAGCGGCGAGGCGTTCTCGTTCCATCCGGGAGGAGCCTTCTTCACGTTCGGCGATGGCTCGGTTCACTTTCTCAACGATGACATTAACATCCGCGAGTTTGCGAAACTGATCTCCAAGGCCGACGGCCTGGTATCGCAAAGTACCAATTAACCTCCACGCAAAAGAGCCACACACTGTTACACAGCTTGCTACGCTGCAATGGCCACAGGTGGCAGACGCAGGGCGGCCGTGATCGATTCAATTCGTACCGAGTAAAGGAAGGAAATGTTCCATGGCTGGTTCACTCAGTCGCAATGTTTATGAAACGACGCAGTCGCTGCGTTTTCGAATGTCTGTTGTGATGTTGTTGACGGCAACCGTGGGCGGTTGCAGTAAGGGCAAAGATCCAAACCGATTGCCAGTGTTCCCGGCATCGGGGCACCTCAGCATCCAAGGCCAGGTTCCAGCGGGGGCATTCGTCGTCCTCCATCCAAAAAATGGAGCGGCGACTGACCCGAAAGGCGACGTGGTTTGCCCTCGAGCAACTGTGAAGCCTGACGGTTCGTTCGTGTTAGGCAGTTATGATTCCGCCGATGGTGCCCCATTGGGTGAGTATTCCTTAACGGTCGAGTGGAGACGAATCGTTAAGTCGCCTGATGGAAGCCCGGTACTGGGACCGAATGTGGTCCCGCCGAAATACGGCCGGCCCGAATCCTCGCCCGTCTCCGTTAGAATTGCCGAGCAGAGTAACGAAATAGCCCCAATTACGCTGAACTAAAGATTGTAGCATCCGGCATCCAGCTGCTGCTCAGGGGTCAACACGCTCACATCGTATTTGATAGCGGTCCTCCAAAACTCAGCGGTCGCCGTGGTAAGCCGATTGGCCCAAAAAGCCGTCCCTTGCCACAGCGACGCTGTTTTTTGCCGATATCCGAAGTCGATAAAAGCTTCTACGAACCGGCACACCGATTGCATTCCCCCTGTGCACATTGGTCGACACACTTTCAAAAGGTTTTAGTGCCATGGTATTCGCACGTAACGAAATAGAATACTTAGGTTCTCTCGATAACTTAGGATCGATGGAAAACGGATCGCAAGCAGATCCAGCCATGATCGACGAGATGTGGCATCGTCTCGATGCGCTTCGGTGTCACGACCAGGACTTCAACGCCAGCGACTGTCTACCGCATACAATGCAGCAGCGCCGGAACTCTTCGCGTATACGCAAGTAGTGGGCGTCGATCGTTCACCGCGACCGTTTCCGCTGCGATTTCTTGCGTAAGGAGGCTGAAAATGAATTGGGATACGCTAAAAGGTGATTGGAAGCAGCTACGCGGGAAGCTGAAAGAGCAGTGGGGCGAACTCACCGATGATGATCTCGATCGCATCGAGGGAAAACGCGATCAGTTGGTCGGCGCTGTTCAAAAGAAATATGGAATCGCGCGGGACGAGGCGGAGAAACAACTCCAAGCGTTTGAAACGAGCTTGTCCTAGTTAGACCACCCGCGCTTTGATTCAAAAAGTGCCGGCCGTTTAGAACGGCCGGCATTTTTTGTTGGACGACTCAGCCATGCGACCCAAGTGAACCGCAGACTTATTCACCGAAGAGTGGTCGGATTTACGCCAACCCGGCAGGCCCCGCCTCGACCAAAAATCGCGCCGTTACCGATTCTCCCGACTGTGCCGTTGCACGCATAACTCACGGCCCACCAATTATCCAATTTCCGGCCTCCAGGCAATTCGGCACGCCGCTTGCGACATAGTAGCACTGTTAATCCACCATAGAAGCCGCCCCTCGAAGTAGTGTCAGCGGCGGGTGGCACAAAACTTAAATTCGCAGAAAGGGAAGAGGTGTATTATGTTAAGTTGGGCTCTCACATTTTTGGTTATCGCGTTGGTTGCAGCGGTTCTCGGCTTCGGCGGTATCGCCGGTACGGCCAGCTACATCGCGCAGGTGTTGTTCTTCGTGTTTCTGGTGCTGTTTTTGATCAGCCTGATTGTTCCCCGTTTGCGGCCGCCGGTTGCATAACGCGGGCTGAACACTTATTTGACGTTTTGGCGGAGCTTCGGCTCCGCCTTTTTTGTTGACGTTGCTTCTGGCAGACGGAGCATTTGATCTTCGCTGCTCTAATGCGCCCCATTCCCGCTTGGTGCAGGGCGCCGCCGAAGCATCATAATGGCCAATGGGGCAGGCCCAACGTCTCGAATCGACGCCGTGAGTCCACGACTTAAATACCGCCAATTGCATGATGACGGCCGCGTGAAACACCTAGTGCATTTGCGCGTTATACAGATGGGCACCGTTTGCGTGGGTGGTCATTCCGAAGTTTCCCATGTTGCCGCCGGCGGAAAACGAAATGAGCGGCATCCCCCAGGCCTTCAATTTCCGTTGCAGCGTACGGACAGAGATACCCAGGGTTCGGGCGGCATGAGTACGGTTCCCATGGTGCTGCACCAGCGCTTGCTCCACCGCTGCGCGTTCCAGGTCTTCAAGAGACGTGTCTGGTGGGATATCGATCCCAGCGTGCCTTCCCGGGCCACCATTTCGGCCATTCGCCACTCGTTCGGAAGGTCTTATCGACTGCTGAGCCGCTGCCCGTAGCTGTTGGACATCGATCGGTTTAATCACGCAGTCGCTCGCTCCTGCCTTCATCGCCGCGACGGCGGTGGGCACGTCTTGGCCGTTTACCAACACCAGAAACGGTGTCTGGCTCCGCGATGACTTCCACCGACGCATCAGCTCGCTTCCGCTGAATTGCGTGTGTCCGAAATCGCAGATGACCAGATCCACGTTATCAGAAACGTGGGCCATCGCGTCTTCCACAGTCTGAGCGGCCACGACGTGGCACTGATCGCCCAAGGCCTGAAAAATAGTTTCACGATCACGGGCATCTGCACCTGCAACGAGTATCATTGTGTCGGAAAACATGGCGTTTTCGTTCCTCTCCAAAAATGGCAAATAGCCATAACCCTTTAGTCCATTTGATTAACTGCTTACCACCGGACACATGACGCAAAACGCATACCGTCAACATGGCATTAACGAAGTGGCTGCTTTCACGCCATTTTTTGACGAAGCTGGATTAGGTGCCCGCTCGTATTGGCTGGGCGGACCACAGAGTGAGAGTTGGACTCTCAATCGCGCTCGACGGCACTACGGAGTCGCACAACTGTGACTTCGAGGTGGACACTATCGCGTCGCATAACTAGCCACACGGAAGCCGCGCCTTGCAGTTGGTCAAATTGGTATCAGCGTGAAACTTTATCGCCCAGCACGTATGGTCGCGCAAATTGTTCCCGGTTGAAAAATGCCTTCACCAATGCTCTTTCTTCATCGAAGCGTATTGGCACGGTCCTTGCAATAACAAATACGTCAACTGGCGGGCTGAACGACGCTGAGACACGGAACGCGTCAATATACGCTTGGCTCGGCTCACAAACGATTTTTAAGCGAGGCCCATACACGGGGCGGTGTTCCCGCCAAGATCTGCAATCCGGCAAGAGAGAACATTCTCCGCAGAGGCCGCAACGCTCTGCAAGCCGATGCCACCGCCCCGTGTATCTTTTAGCTGTAATAGCCCCGGTCCCTCGCGAATTCTGCTTCGCGCTTGCTATATCGAGTTCATGGCCTGCCGACGAGTGCGCCGCAGATGCGCCGCAGAGCTGCTGGGCCAAACGCCGGGCGACGTATAATCCATCGGCATCGATAGACATGATCGCCGAGGGCTCCGTCGACACAGCATCCGCCTGCAGTCGCCAGCCCGCTTAGATTCAATATTAAAAAAAATCGCTGGCCTCGCGAAAACCGCAAGGCCAGCGTATTTACGTTCGCGGGCTTCGATTTAACAAATCTTATTGTTTTTGCGTATCGGAGTTTTGATTGTTGCGATCAGACTTGTCGCCGGAATCGCGATCGCTATTATTCGAGCTTCGATCGCTCCTTTGCGGTGCGCGATTATCATCATCCGACGACCCGCTCGATTCGCGGCCGTTGTTTTGCGATCTATTTTGCCGGCCGTTCATGTTGGTCGAATTGTCGCCGTAGCGCGAGTTGTCGCTTCGATCGCCGCGGTAGTGCGCTTCGTGCTGAACGCTCCGGTCATGATCGTTGTCACGGTCCGCATGATGGTCGCCCTCAGAAGGCGCGCTCGGCGCAGCTTCGGAGCTGGAGCTACTGCTGCCGCAACTACTGCAGGTGTCACAGCTGCTGCATGTGCTTCCTCCACAGCTTCCGCAACTTGTCTGGCAACTGGATTGACAGCTGTTACCACCGCAGGAACCACAACTGCCGTTGCTTCCGCCACCGCCATAGGAACCGCCACACGAGCCGCAGGATCCCCAACATCCGTGCCGGTGACGCCATGCCCGCGCCTCGCTCGGCGTCAGCACAGCTGCCAGCGCAACAACCGCCGCCGTCGTCATCAAGATTCGTTTGAAGTGCGTCATTACAATCTCCTCTAAAAAACCAAGAACCCAAACCGAAACACAACTACGCGTTTACCACTTCGCCGCCGTTAGGATGCAGTACCTGCCCGGTCATGTACGATGAATCTGCACACGCAAGAAAGACGTACGCGGGCGCGACTTCAAACGGCTGCCCAGCCCGTCCTAGTGGCACATCCGACCCGAATTTTGCCACTTCGTGTTCGTCGAATGTGCTCGGAATCAACGGCGTCCAAATCGGTCCGGGCGCTACGGCATTCACGCGAATCTCTTTGTCCGCAAGATTAAGCGCGAGTGATCGCGTGAATCCGATAATCGCCGCCTTGGTGGACGCGTAATCCACAAGGTGTGCACTCCCACGGTATGCCGTGACCGAGCTCGTATTGATGATCACCCCGCCGGGACGCATATACTTGAGCGCTTCACGCGCTGTATTGAAGTAAGCAAATATATTGGTTCGAAACGTACGCTCCAGCTGACTAGGAGTAATCTCCAGCAGCGACTCCTGAGGATGCTGTTCGGCCGCATTGTTGATGAGAATATCGAGCTTGCCGAATTCCTCGACCGTCAGTGAGACGGCGTCCTCGCAAAACGCCGGATCGCCGAGATCTCCCGCGATAATCACGCAACGCTGGCCGAGTCGTTCGATTCTCTGTTTGGTCGCACACGCATCCTCGTGCTCATCAAGGTACACGATCGCGACGTCCGCTCCCTCGCGAGCGAACAATATCGCCACCGCGCGGCCGATCCCGCTGTCGCCTCCCGTGACCAGCGCCACGCAACCTCTCAATTTATCCGCCGCCCGGTAATCGTCACCCTCACTCTCCGGGCGTGGAGTCATTTCCGACTCCAGCCCCGGTTGCCGATCTTGCGTTTGCGCCGGCTGTTTACTTTTCATCGCTTTTGTCGGAGTCATCGGATGCTGCCCATGAATAAGTGTTGCCTGACAATCTTCAGTAACCTGGGATCGATTGGCCGCGGAAAGTTCCGCCGGCGGCACAAGAGGCGCGAACGAAGTGCGCTTTGATTTCCCGCAAGGCAGCAACCCCTAGCGTGGGCTGTATAAGTTGCAGCGCTGGGGCTGCATTTGACATGCCGCCTCGCTGGCAATCTACGCCCAGAGAACGCTATCCGCACGGATAGCAGGTTAAACTGCTCGAAAGTATTTCTTTTCTCTACGGCGGCCCTTATAAGCCAGCATTGCTCGCTGACCCACTCACCACCAGCTTGGATCAACGCATCTCAGCCAATCACTCACCCTTCCGACAGCGGCATTGGTTGGGCTCCAGCATCGGCGAGTATTCGAGCTGCCTGAGCCAAATGCTTTTCGCTATCGGCGGTATGATCCTCTGCAGCGACCAAGATTTGCCCGTTCATGACTGCTTGCTGATAAAAGTTCGCCAACTCTTTCTCAACGCCACGAGTCATCATCGCCCCGACGAGCCCGCCCGCGACGCCGCCTGCCCAGGCCGAGATCGGACCGGCCGCCCACAACGCCATGCTGCCCGTCGCGATAGCCGACGCCACTACGGCCAATCCGCCCACCACCGCCCCGATCGTACCACCGGCAATAGTGGCGGTAGGGGTGAATGTGCCCGCGGGTTCTTGGTGCTCAAATTCCTTGAAGTACCGCTCTTTGGTTTCATCCGAGCAGACGACCGTAATATCCGCAGCAGTAAACCCAGCCGCCGTCAAACCGTTTACTGCCTCCCGAGCAGCATCGATGCTATTAAACACGCCGACTTCCAAGGGCCGGCTTTGAACCGTGTTCGTACTCATAATGTAAAACCTCTTCCGGTGTTTCTAGAAAAATGCGTTGACTTATTTCTCGAACAACCACTGAAGCATGTCCTATGCCGAAAATGGCGTAGCGACAAACTGCCGGAAATCCAATGGGATTTACGCTGTTGATCAGCGGTTATTCACTAGTCTGCGTTCGCGAATCGATCGCGACTTGGTCGCTGCGCGACCACCAGCGGTTTGTTCTTTAAACCGCCGGCGTGCCAGGATTCGCGTGACTTTTAATATTACGGCCGATCTGTAAGGCCATCCGACGACTGCAATCTCTGGCATACAAGTTGCAAAGTCGGGCAGCACTGGATTCCTAAGAATGTGCTGGCGAAAGCCGCTGGCACTCGAAACAAAATGAGTTGAGACCGCGTAGTTAGTGCATCGTTCGAATTACGGTCACGCACAAACGCGTTAGTAATAACCAATCTTTTCCGGAGCAGTTCCCATGTTCAAATCTGGTTTAAGAGACGTGCAGGATGTGCGAAGACGTGCAGAGCAGGTTCGCGGCAGCTGGTCAGCCTCCGAGCGGCGTCGCCGAACCGGTCTGCCGCCCGATGCGCCCACGAAAATTCGCGACTACATCTTGGCTTTCAAGACAGTAGGCTGGGTCTCCGATTCACCGACCGCGCGCTGCTGATTCCGCGATATCCGCGACATTCTAATTTTTATGGTGTAAGCTGGCAGCGGGACAGTTATCGCTTTCCGTGGTATTTTTGGAAGGCTCGCCGCAATGAGGGTGGACCAGGCAAATACATCCAAGGTCTTGGATGTCGAGGGCACGCTAGCCAGGTTCGGTGGCGATAAAGACTTATTTCGCGAGATGGCCGGCATCGTCATCGAGGACGCGCCCCGCCTGGCAAAAGAGCTGAGAGCGGGCGTTCTAGCAGCGGATTCTACCGCGATTCAAATGAAAGCGCACGCGCTCAAGGGGCTCGTGCTCGGCTGCGGCGGCGAACGAACCGGACTGACCGCGCAAAAGTTAGAAGACGCCGGCAAAGACCATCGCTTAGAAGCCGCGACAACCCAAATGGCAGACTGCGAGACGGAACTACGCCACTTTCTTGAAGCGATTCGCCCCTATGCGCAGGGCAAATCGCCCGGGTGACTTCCGCCCAGTCTAAACTTCGATCGGCTCGCCTTCCACCTGCACTCGCGTATCGATCGACACTTTCAGCGCGCGAACTTTGCTTCGCAGGCAACCGCGGGTGATGCCCAACATCCTTGCCGCCTTGGATTGGTTCCCTTCGCACACTCGCAGCACCCGCGTCACAACGTATCGCTCCATGAATTCAAGCGCTTCGGCATAAAGATCGGTCGATTCATGCTCAAGTCGCTCATCGACGAATTGCTTGAGATCGGTCCCCGTCGCGTCTCCGTCTGCCCCGCGCGTCGGGCTGGGAGTGCGAACTCGATCCGGAATAAAGTCTGGAATCACCACGTGGCCCGCCGAACGCAGCAACGTCTGCTTCAACACATTCTGCAGCTCCCGCACATTGCCAGGCCAGTTGTAGTTCAATAAGACATCCATCGCCTCGGGCGACAGACCGTGGACATCTTTACTCAGTTCTTTGCTAAAGATGGAAAGGTAATTTTCCAACAACGGAGCCAGGTCCTCCGGCCGCTCGCGAAGCGGCGCGAGCTGAATCGTGAAACCACTCAAGCGATAGTACAAATCGGAGCGGAATTCCCCTTCTTCGACCATTTCCTCCAAGTTTCGATTGGTCGCCGCAATGACGCGCACATCCGTGCTGATCGTCTGGTTGCCGCCAACTCGCTCGAATTGTTGCGACTGCAACACGCGCAGTACTTTGCTCTGCACGAGCGGCGACATATCGCCGATCTCATCAAGGAACAACGTGCCGCCTGAGCACTGCTCGAATTTGCCGATCCGCCGCTGATCGGCGCCAGTAAACGCACCTTTCTCGTGGCCAAACAGTTCGCTTTCCAATAACGCGTCCGGAATCGCCGCGCAGTTTACGGCAAGGAATTGCCCCTTCACCCGCGGACTGTGCTGATACAGTGCCCGGGCGACCAATTCTTTGCCGGTCCCGCTTTCTCCGCGAACTAATACTGTCACATCTTGCGGCGCAACGCGACCGATCGCTTTATATACCTCCTGCATCTGCGCGCTATTCCCCACGAGCGTGTCGCTGCGATTGGCGTCGCTATTGGTCCGTCCATTGCGCGCGCCGGGCATTTCGACCGGTATGCTCATCAGCCGGCGAATCTCGATCGCCTGCCGAACAAGATCGCGAATGCGAGCCAAATCGAGTGGCTTCAATAAATAATCGAACGCACCCAGCGTCATCGCCTTGATCGCCGTATCGCTGCTCGATAGGGAGGTGATGAAAATCACAGGCAGCTTCGAGTCGACCTTCCGAATGCGCTCGAACAAATCCAAACCCGACGACTCGGGAAGCAGGATATCCAGCAGGACGACATCGAATTGCTTGCTGCCGAGAAGCTGCATTCCTTCCTCCGCCGACGCAGCGGGAACTACCTCGACATCCGATTCCTCAAAGGCCTTCGCGATTAGATGACGAACCGACCGGTCATCATCAATGACAAGAATACGTGACATGATTTCTTTCCTCTCTACCAAGTGGCCGCGTTTTTTGCGACCGCCTATTTCACTACTCAATTTTCAACACAATTTACCTGTAGCAGCAAGTGACACCGACGCTATTTTGCGCGTCTGCCTCATCCAATCACTTCGCTTGCATCAATAACTCTTTCAAAACGCTAATATCCGCTGGCTTTACCAAATGGTGGTCGAACTCCGCGCGTCGCGCATGCCGATTCACTTCATGCTGGCTGTAGCCCGTCATTGCAACCAACACCGGCGCCGCATCTCCAAACTCCGTCCGCAAACAGCGGGCGACTTCGTAACCGTCCATCCCCGGCAGCCCAATATCCAGCAGCACCACCTCCGGGCTGTATTCCCTCACTGCCAACAGCGCCTCCGGCCCGTCCGAAGCGGCCCGAACTTCGTGGCCCAGCTTTCTCAATAACGCCACGGTCACATGCGCCAAAGCTGGTTGGTCTTCCACGACCAAAACGCGTCGCCGTAGAGCAGGCGCGACCGGGCCCCCCAACAGTTCAACGTGCGGCACATTCGCTGGCTGGGCAGCCGCCGGTAACGCCACAACAAATTCAGCACCCCGGCCAAATCCTTCGCTGGTCACCCACACACGACCGCCGTGAAGCTCCGTCAGCCCCCGCACGATGGTCAGCCCAATACCAAGCCCGCCCTCGGCGCGGTGGAGCGAGCGGTTGGCCTGCGCAAAAAGATCGAATACGTTCGGCAGCAAGTCCGGCCCGATGCCAATTCCCGAGTCACGAACTCGGAAGACAACACTGTCTTCCTCGCGAGCCGCACTAAACCAAATTTCCCCATTCGGGTCGGTATACTTTGCAGAATTTACCAGCAAGTTCGAAAGAATCTGTTCCAGCCGATAAGGATCCGCCTCTAAAAGCAACCCTTTGCCAGGCACGTTCATGTGCAGCTTGTGACCACGCGACGAAAACAAAACATCGTTCGATTCCGCAACGCGTTTCACAATTTCTGCCGCGTCGACTGGTTCCTTTTGAAGCTGCACACGCCCACTCGTTATTCGCGATACATCCAACAAATCATCGACCAACCGCTTCATGAGCGACGCCTGTTGACGAATGATCTCGAGTGATTCGTTGAACGACGCGTCCTGCGGGTCGAGCAACCGAGTCAATTCTCCTGCATTCGTAATCGCCGCCAGCGGGTTGCGAAGTTCATGGCCCAACATCGCAAGGAACTCGTCTTTTCGTCGTTCCCCTTCGCGAATCGTCTGGAACAGCTGCGCATTATCGAGCGCTGTCGCCGCCCGGCTGGCAAGGTTCTCGATCAACGCCAAGTCCGCCGGCTCAAACTGCCGGCGCGATCCCAGCAAACAACAAACGATTGCTCCCAGCGACGTATCGCGCGCGATCAGCGGCGCCACGATCGCACTCGACCACTTCTTTCGCGGGCCAAGATCCGGTGCATTGCTGACCGCTTCCGGATCAATGGCTTGGGCGTGACCGCTTTTCACCGCATCGCGAACCGTGGCGGCCAGTTTCGGGTCCACCTGCTCGATTCTTGCGTGCGAGCTCGTCGTTGCTCGAGTGGTGCTTGGCTCCTCATGCTGCACGTGCGAAAACCACAATTCCATGTTCGTGTCGTAAAGCACGAGCTGACATCCATCCGCCAGCGCGGGAACCATCGTCCGGTACAAGCTGGTGAGCGTCGCATCAAAGTCCAACGACCGGGAAAGCAGCCGACTCGCCTCGGCCAGCATCGCCGAACGGCGCATCGCCTTTTCCGCCACTTGTCGAGCGGCCTGCTCACGGGCCAGCTGCACCCGGTGAGCCGCCTGCTGTCGAATCGTTTCGGTCTTTTGAAACAGCTCGACGAACACGCCCACCTTCGTCCGAAGCACGTCCGGGTCGAGCGGCGTCGAAATAAAGTCCACGGCTCCGAGCGAGTAACCCTTCGCCATCTGCACTTCATCGTTAAACGCCGTGACAAAAATAATCGGCGTGTGCTCACTCCGCCGCCGCTCGCGAATTAGCGCAGCCGTCTCAAAGCCGTCCATTTCCGGCATGTTGACATCGAGCAAAATCACGGCAAAGTCGTCCTTCAACAAACAGCGCAGCGCCTCACGCCCGGAAGTCGCCTTGACGATATTCTGGCCCAGCTCGCCAAGCGTGGCCTCGATCGCCATTATTTTTTCCGGCATGTCGTCGACGACAAGAATATTGACGGGCTCGGTCGACTTCATAGATTCTTCCCGCGACGACGTTTCGCCGACGAGCCGTCCACTTTCACTCTGCATGTTTTTATCGCCGAATCCAGGCACGAAGAGCGGCTAACAATTGCTCCGGATTAACCGGCTTCGATAAGTAGTCCCAGGCGCCTGCCTCGATGCACTTCTCGCGGTCGCCTTTCATGGCCTTCGCCGTCACCGCGATAATCGGCAGTTCCTTGAACAGCGGTATCTCCCGAATCGCCCGCGTTGTGTCCAATCCATCGAACTCCGGCATCATAATATCCATTAATACCACATCCACGTCTGGCGTGTCTTGCAATATCTGGATGGCGTCCCGCCCGGTCTCTGCCGAGAGGATGTGAATGTTGTAACGCTCTAGGATGCTCGTTAGCGCGAAAATATTTCGGATGTCGTCATCCACGATCAAGACCTTCTTGCCGTTGAGCACAGCGTCGTCTTGATGCAGCTTCTCCAAAATCTTCCGCTGAGAATCTTCCAACCGCGATGTTGGTCGATGCAGCACGAAGCTCACCTCATCGAGCAGCCGCTCGGGCGATTGCACGTGCCGAATCGTTGTCGTGCGCGTCAGGCGATCCGTCATCGCGTCATCCAAGAGGAGTGGCGCCTCGGAATACATTACCAACGGAACGTCGCTCAGTTTCGCGTCCGCATGAATGTGGTCGATAACCTCATCCACCGACGAGTCCGGCGGATGGATATCAAACACGACACAGTCGAACCGCCGTTCGCGAAGCAATCGCAAAGCATCATCCCGATCCTCGGCCGCCGTGGAATGGACGTCGCCATTGCCAATCAATTTCATAAGCTGGTCGCGGCGTTCGCCATTTGGATCGACGACCAGCAAATTTTTGACCGGCTGTTCAACAAACTTGCGAATTGCCGCGAACAGGTCGTCGATCGTCTCCTTGGTTTGGAGCGGCTTCCGCACCGTATCTAGCGCTCCCATACTTTGGGCCCGCTCGCGCTCATCCTCGGTCGACACCACGTACACCGGGATATGACGTGTATCGAGGTCTTGCTTCAATCGTCGCAGCACTCTCCAACCGTTGATATCCGGCAGGCAAATATCGAGCGTCACCGCCGATATCGGAAACTCGCGCGCCAATGCCAGCGCCGCGGCGCCTCGCGAAGTCGCGATCCCTTTAAACCCACCTTCGCGCGCGGCATCCAACAACAGCCCTGCAAAGGTCGGGTCATTTTCGACGATCAACACAACTCGATCGTCGCTTTTCAGCGAGTCGCGATCATCATCGAATTCATTGGTGGCCGCTGGTTCCTCTGCGTCCGGCAACTCGGTGATCGCCACAGGAGCGGGATCGATTGCTACCACTTCGTTAGGAACTGGCCTGCGGACCGGCTTTGGCGCCACACACGAGAGCGGCAAATACAGCGTAAAAGTACTGCCGGCCCCGGGCATACTGATCAGCCGAATCTCGCCACCCAGCAGCCGGGCCAACTCGCGGCTGATCGCCAGGCCCAAGCCCGTGCCGCCATACTTCCGGCTCGTGCTGCCGTCAGCCTGCTGGAACGCCTCGAAAATGCTTTGCTGCTTATCCGGCGGAATACCAATGCCCGTATCCGTAACCGAAAACGCCAAAACGGAATCCGATGCGTTTAAGCTGTCGTTGTCGCTGCTCCAACCAGCGCGGGCCACGCGAACATCCAACGACACCGTTCCGCGGTGCGTGAATTTGAATGCGTTCGACAGCAAGTTTTTGAGTACTTGTTGAACGCGTTTCGCATCCGTCTGCATGTTGCTCGGCAAATCGGGGGCAAGGTGCACCAGGAAGTCCACACTCTTGGCCTCGGCCACGTGGCGGAACGTGCGTTCCAGCAAATCGTCCAATTCCGAGAATCGGACTTCGCCAATGTCCAATACCACGGTCCCCGATTCGATCTTCGATAGATCGAGAATATCGTTGATCAGCGTTAGCAAGTCGTTCCCAGAGGAATGAATCGTCTGAGCAAACTCCGTTTGGCGCGACGTCAAGTTGCCATCCGGATTCTTCGAAAGCTGATCCGACAGAATCAAAAGACTATTCAATGGCGTGCGGAGCTCGTGCGACATATTCGCCAAGAATTCCGACTTGTATTTCGACGTCAGCGCCAACTGCTTGGCTTTCTCTTCGAGCGCCTGCCGTGCTTGCTCGACTTCGCGATTCTTCCGCTCGACCTCGACATTCTGGTGAGCAAGCAGCCGAGCCTTTTCCTTGAGTTCCTGGTTGGTTTGCTGCAATTCCTGCTGCCGATTCTGCAATTCCATGGCCAGCGATTGCGACTGCTTGAGCAAATCTTCCGTCCGCATGTTGGCCGCAATCGTGTTGAGCACGATGCCAATGGACTCCGTCAGCTGTTCGAGTAGCGCCTGATGGGCCTGGCTGAACTTCTCGAAAGAAGCCAGCTCTAACACGGCCTTAACTTGGCCTTCGAACAACACCGGCAAAACGATGATGCTCCGCGGCGGGGCGCCGCCCAGCCCAGAGCTCACCTGCGTGTACTCCGTAGGCACGTTCGTCAGCAGAATCTGCTCGCGCTCTACCGCGCACTGGCCGACCAGTCCTTCGCCCAGCCGAATCGTTGTTCCTACAGTCCGCGGCGGCTGGTAGGCGTAACTTGCCAATAACACCAGCTGAGCTTCCTCCTGGCCCGTGTCCAATAGGTAGAACATCGCCTGTTGAGCGTTCACCACGGGCGCGAGCTCGGAAAGAATCAACCGACCCACCGTGAGTAGGTCCTTTTGCCCCTGCAACATCCGGCTGAACTTCGCGAGATTCGTCTTCAGCCAATCCTGTTCGCTATTCTTGAGCGTCGTATCCTTGAGGTTACGAATCATCTCGTTGATGTTGTCCTTGAGCGACGCCACTTCGCCCAAAGCCTCGACCGAAATGAATCGCGTGAGATCGCCCTTCGTAACCGCCGTCGCCACCTCAGCAATAGCACGCACCTGCGTCGTCAGATTCGCGGCGAGCTGATTCACGTTATCCGTTAGCGCCTTCCAAGTACCTGCAGCACCCGGCACGCTCGCTTGACCACCGAGTCGGCCTTGCACACCCACCTCGCGGGCGACCGTCGTCACCTGATCAGCGAACGTCGCCAACGTCTCGATCATGCCGTTGATCGTATCAGCGAGCGCCGCAATTTCACCCTTCGCCTCTACCGTCAGCTTCCGCTTCAAGTCGCCGTTCGCGACCGCCGTCACGACCTTCGCGATACCGCGAACCTGGCTGGTAAGGTTACCGGCCATGGAGTTCACGTTATCGGTGAGGTCCTTCCACGTACCAGAAACACCTTTCACCTCCGCCTGACCACCGAGCTTCCCTTCCGTTCCCACTTCACGGGCCACACGCGTCACTTCCGACGCAAACGAACTCAGCTGATCCACCATCGTGTTGATAGTGTTCTTGAGTTCGAGAATTTCGCCCTTCACGTCGACGCTGATCTTCTTCGACAGATCACCCTTGGCCACGGCCGTCGTCACTTCCGCGATGCTGCGTACCTGGCCCGTGAGGTTCGACGCCATGAAGTTCACGTTGTCCGTGAGATCCTTCCACGTGCCCGACACCCCGCGCACATCGGCCTGACCACCGAGCTTCCCTTCCGTACCCACTTCACGGGCTACGCGCGTCACTTCCGACGCAAACGACCGCAACTGATCCACCATCGTATTAATGGTGTTCTTGAGCTCGAGAATTTCGCCCTTCACGTCGACGATGATCTTCTTTGACAAGTCGCCGTTCGCCACGGCCGTTGTCACTTCCGCAATACCGCGCACCTGGCTGGTAAGATTACCGGCCATGAAGTTCACGCTGTCCGTGAGGTCCTTCCACGTACCGGAAACACCTTTCACCTCGGCCTGACCACCGAGCTTCCCTTCCGTACCCACTTCGCGGGCCACGCGCGTCACTTCCGACGCGAACGAGCTTAGCTGATCCACCAACGTGTTAATCGTGTTTTTGAGCTCGAGAATCTCCCCCTTTACGTCGACAACGATCTTCTTCGACAAGTCGCCGTTCGCCACGGCCGTCGTCACCTCCGCGATACCGCGCACCTGGCTGGTGAGATTACCAGCCATCGAGTTCACGTTATCCGTGAGATCCTTCCAAGTACCCGAAACGCCTTTCACCTCCGCCTGACCACCGAGCTTTCCTTCCGTACCCACTTCACGGGCCACGCGCGTCACTTCCGATGCAAACGACCGCAGCTGATCCACCATCGTATTAATGGTGACTTTGAGCTCGAGAATTTCGCCCTTCACATCGACCGTGATCTTCTTCGACAAGTCGCCGTTCGCCACCGCCGTGCTCACCTCAGCGATGTTGCGCACCTGACCCGTCAGGTTCGATGCCATGAAGTTCACGCTGTCCGTGAGATCCTTCCACGTACCAGCCACGCCTCGCACATCGGCCTGACCGCCGAGTTTCCCTTCCGTACCCACTTCGCGGGCCACACGCGTCACTTCCGACGCAAACGACCGCAACTGGTCCACCATCGTATTAATGGTGTTCTTGAGCTCGAGAATTTCGCCCTTCACGTCGACCGTGATCTTCTTCGACAAGTCGCCCGTCGCCACGGCCGTCGTCACGTCGGCGATATTACGCACCTGACCCGTCAGGTTCGACGCCATGAAGTTCACGCTGTCGGTGAGATCCTTCCACGTACCAGCCACGCCGCGTACATCAGCCTGACCACCAAGCTTCCCTTCCGTACCCACTTCGCGGGCCACACGCGTCACTTCCGCCGCGAACGACCGCAACTGGTCCACCATCGTATTGATGGTGTTCTTGAGCTCGAGAATTTCGCCCTTCACGTCGACCGTAATCTTCTTCGACAAGTCGCCCGTCGCCACGGCCGTCGTAACGTCGGCGATGTTACGCACCTGACCCGTCAGATTCGACGCCATGAAATTCACGCTGTCCGTCAGGTCTTTCCACGTACCGGAAACACCTTCCACCATGGCCTGGCCGCCGAGCTTGCCGTCCGTACCCACTTCGCGGGCCACGCGCGTCACTTCCGACGCAAACGACCGCAGCTGATCCACCATCGTATTGATGGTGTCCTTCAACTCCAGAAATTCGCCCTTCACGTCGACCGTGATCTTCTTCGTCAAGTCGCCATTCGCCACGGCCGTCGTCACCGCCGCGATGTTACGCACCTGCCCGGTGAGGTTACCGGCCATCAGGTTCACGTTATCGGTGAGATCCTTCCACGTGCCGGCCACACCGCGCACCTTGGCTTGGCCACCGAGCTTGCCTTCCGTACCCACTTCGCGAGCCACGCGCGTTACTTCCGACGCGAACGACCCGAGCTGATTCACCATCCGGTTCACGGTCTTCGCGGTCCGCAAGTACTCGCCTTGCAGCGGCCGCTTGTTGATCTCGAGCGCCATCGTCTGCGAAAGATCACCTTTCGCCACAGCACCGATCACGCGTGCCGTCTCAACTGTCGGATGCACCAGATTACTAATGAGCGTGTTGACCGACGTGATCGCCTGCCCCCACGACCCGCCCACATCGCCAAGCGTTGCCCGCTGATTGAGCCGCCCAGCCTTACCGACCACTTGGCTAATCCGCTCCAATTCGCCGATCAATTGCTGGTTGAGTTCGACGACCTCATTGAAAGCCGCCGCGACCTTTCCGGCTGAACCGCCCGCATCGGTATCGAGCCGCACCGAAAAGTCACCCTTCTTGAACGCATTCAGGGCAGATAAGAACTGTCGAGGATCCAAAGCCACTTCCATCGGTTCTTCCAGCATCTGCATCGCATGTTCTCCTGGCGAATATGTCCGCGCAGCGGCGCGATTCTTGGCGAAACTCCGTTGATCGCCAAATGCTCACAGAAATAGGAAGGCTTGCAACCAGCCTTCAAAACGGCCCAATTCGGCAACAGTATGCACTTACTGGACCATTCCGTGGAATTCGAGTCCTGGCAATTACCGCGTCAATTCGCTTCACAATCAACCACAATTAAGCAGAGGGTTGGTCGATTTACAACCACCCTGGTCGATTAACACCCATTGCGCGTTGTATTCGCCTTACGGGTACGGGCTTTGCCTTACGTTGTCGAAAAACTTAGGCGCCCACGCAGGGAGACTTCCATGTCAATCAATACTTCGTCTTCTAATAAGCCTCTGACAAGTGAACGCAATAACTCAGCTGACGCCGAGGCAGCGTTCAAATCGTCACTCGACGAATTCGAACGCGCGCTGCTCCATCCACTGATCTCCGGTGAACTCTCAACTTGGGTTCAAGATATTCAACACGATTGGAGTGAAGCAGCCAGCCACATCCACTATCAGCTAAAACACCAGCACCCTAGGCAGTACGAAGAAATCGCTCAGCAGGATCCGGAACTGCTCTCGAGAATCGATCTGCTAAAAGCAGAAGATGCCGCGATTGAAGAGCACCGCGAAAAGATCAGCCAGGCGGTCGCCCGCGTCGCGGAGCACGTGCCAAAACTGGAACCCGACGAGGCGAAGGCGGAGAAGCACACCAAGCCGCTCGTCGACGACGGCATGGCGTTCGTCGCTCGCGTTCGCAAACAAGTTGTTGCCGTGCAAACGTGGTATATCGAGGCCTTCAATCGCGATCGCGGCGCCGGCGATTAGTAATCGCGATTCACGTTATCAAGCGCCAAAGACCGTCTTTCGCTGCCATTCGCCAGCGCTAAACCGACCGCTACAATAAGCGGATTCTGTTCTCCCTTAGCCCCGGGATGGCTTGCGAATCGTGCCGCGACGATGAATTTATCTGCGCCATACACAAAACCGGGCGGCAGCGTTGCCCAACCGCGTGAGCGGATCATCGCGATCGACGCTCTCCGCGGCTTCGATATGTTCTGGATCGCCGGCGGCCGCGAAGTTCTGTTGATCGCCGTCGCCGCATTTAAAGATCCCGCCCCGCCGTGGCTCGCTCACCAGTTCGAGCACTCCGAATGGATCGGCTTCACGGCCTGGGACCTCATCATGCCGCTGTTCCTGTTCGTGGTAGGAGCCGCGATGCCGTTCGCGTTCGCCCGCCGCCTCGAGGAACGACAATCCAAAGGGCAACTTTACGCCAAAATCATCCGCCGCACGCTCATTCTGTTCGTCCTCGGCATGGCAGTGCAGGGCCACTTGCTCGACTTCAACCTCGCGACACTGCACATTTTCGCCAACACACTGCAAGCAATCGCCGTCGGTTATTTCATCACCGCCATCGTCATACTCAACCTCGGCGTCGCGGGCCAGCTCGCTTTCGCGGCCTTGATGCTCGTCGCTTATTGGCTCATTTTGCGATTCGTTCCCCTCGGCGGATTTCCCGCGGGCGCCCTCGAAGAGCACGCCAACGCTGCGCTCGCGGTCGATCAATTCGTTCTCGGCCGATTCATCGACGGCACCAACCCGCCATACACCTGGGTTCTGAGCGGGATGACTTTCACCGTCTCCGTGTTGATGGGCGTCTTCGGCGGCGAACTTCTGCGATCCCGCCTGTCTCCACGGGGCAGGGTAGGGGCCCTTACCGCTGCCGGCCTCGCATGCCTCGCCGCTGGCTGGGCGTGGGACGAGTATGGCGGCCTCCCCATTATCAAACACATCTGGACCAGTTCGATGACTCTCTGGGCCGGCGGTTGGTGCTACTTGCTTCTCTCGCTGTTCTACTTGCTGATCGACGTCCTCGGATTCCGCCGCTGGGCCTTCCCCTTCGTCGTGATCGGTTCCAACGCGCTATTGATCTACGTCCTCTGGGATTTGAAATCGCTCAACCCATTCCCGATGATGTCGAAGGCCCTCTCTGGCGGTCTCGCCGCGCATTGCGGCTCCGCCGGCCCGTTCTTGCTTGCGTTCACCGCCGTCGCGCTTTGGTGGATGATTCTCTATTACCTCTACCGCCAAAAAGTTTTTCTCCGCATCTAGCGCGGCCAGCATCGTTCCCTCCCGCCGTTTTTTGTGCCGGGGGTAGTCAAACTGCCCGCCACCCCCGATGATGCAGTCCCCTAAATTTTCCCAACATTTTCGATATTAGGAGCAACGCGATGAAGCGCAAAGCATCAGCAGTTTGGAAAGGCGGACTCAAAGACGGCAAAGGCACGATCTCGTCCGACAGCGGCGTTTTGGAAAACACCCAATACTCGTTCAGCACCCGTTTCGAAGAAGGGAAGGGCACGAATCCCGAAGAGCTGATCGCCGCCGCCCATGCCGGCTGTTTCTCGATGGCCCTCTCCGGTCAGCTCGGTAACGCCGGCATGACGGCCGATGAAATCAAAACCACGGCCACAATCACGCTCGAAAAAACCGACGCCGGCTTCACCGTCACCGCGTCTCACTTGGACGTCACCGCCAAAATCCCCGGCGCCGACGCCAAAGCCTTAGAAACCGCCGCCAATAACGCCAAAGCCGGCTGCCCAATTTCCCGCTTGCTGAACACCAAGATCACAATGGACGCCAAGCTCGCCTAGCCGAGCCTCAGCGTTCGCGTGCTCAACACGCTTGGCGGTGCGGGACTACCACGCATGGCAGCCCCCGGTTCTACCGGGGGTTTTTCTTTGCGCTCTCAACTACTTTTGCCAAACACCACCCGCTCAATCCACTCATTCCGAAACACACCCGCGCGATCGATTTCCCCGCACGTGTCGCGAAATGTTTGCACTGCAGGATAAAGCCGCTCGACTTCATCCGCCGTCAGCGGACAAACCTTTCCCCAATGCGGCCTCGCCCCAAACAAATCGCCTAGCAACCTGCACACCACGCGCGAGAACGCCATAAACGCCGCCCGATCGCCACGCCGCTCATAGCTAATAAAACTAATCGCATAACACGCCTCCGCATTCCCGGCCGCCATTGAAATGAGCGTATCGTCCGGCAACACGCGCCGGACGCAAATCGGGTAGTGATGCGTGTACATCCCACAATTAGCCTCGACGTCCTCCATCAAATTCAGCCGCCGCAAAGCATCGCGCGTCGAATCCGCCAGCGCCTCCCTCTCGCCATCAAAATGCTTTAGCAACTGCACAACAATCTCGAGACTCTCCCTCAATCGAGATCGAACGACAAACATTTCGCACTCAATGTGCTGAAACAGCTCGTGCTCCATCACGAGTTGTTGATCCGCGTCATCCACCACCCGCCAATTCTTAATGACCATGCACGGCGTTACATATTTGTATGCAAACCGCGCAACCGTGGCGCTTCGCAACAGGCGAGCTACGAACCACACCAAAAGATGTAACCCAACATCTAGCTGCAGAAACACATACAACCGATAGAGCGAAGCCCACCAACTCCGCGGCTCGGCAGTCTCTCGCCGATGCTGGGCAATGTACTTCCACCACCACGGCATCAGGAAGAATTGCTGCAGGGGATACTCCTCCTCCTTCGCCAGAACTCGATCGAGGTTTTCGTACTGTCGAAAATGCTCTTCCACGCGATACGCCGCCCGCGCCCAAAATCCGACCGACACAATCACCCCCATCGCCCCCAAACTGCACCGCGCTGCCCTTAGCTCATCGCCCCCGCCGATCGTGCGAATCACCGGCACTCCGCTCGCGTCGTACACCGCCACCCGAACTTCATCGATGAAGTTCGACATCGATGGCCGCCCCGATCCATGCGTCCCGGTCGAAATCGCACCCGCGATCGATTGCTCGTTGATTAGTCCCAACGACGGCACCGTCAGCCCCGCCGGCCCCAACACCGCCTGCAAAGTTTTGATCTGGCACCCGCAACTCGCCGTCACCCAAACTCGACCCTCGTGCTGTTCAAGCGACACATCACACAGCCCGCGCAAGTCGATAACCACATCGTTCCCGACCGCCGCCTCGCTCCAAGAATGCAACCGACCAACCACGCGAATGGCGCGCCCACGACTTCGGCCCATGATCTCCAACAGTTCCGCCTCATCGCGCGGTCGGTACACCACATTCGGCTGAAACCACTGATTGCCGCCAAAATTGGAAAACGTTTCAGATGTCATGTAGCCGCCGCACATCTCTGTTGGTCAGTCCAGTCCACAGGGTATCATAGGGCGAACGACAAAAATCCAACTACTAGCCTTCAAAAATGCAAATGGCGGGCATCCAGGCGACCACACAATCTTGGTTTACCGGCGCAATCCGAGCTATCCTTTGCGCCTCGGTACTTCCAGCGCTCACCCAGGCCGCTTTTGCCGATGGCGCGTCGACCGCCGCAGCCCCACAGTCTCACGCACTGCCAAAAATCGGCGATAAACTCGCCCCCTGCAAATTCACGGACATCCGCTACCTTCCGCGCACGCTAAGCGATTTCATCAGCGACAAAGACCCCGTCCGCAAACGGGCATTTGTCCTCATCTTCACGAACGCCACCTGCCCAATCGTTCAGCGTTATCTTCCACGCCTAAAGCAGCTCGACGAAACGTTCAGCAAACAGGGCGTTCAATTCGTAGCCGTCGATGCCGGGAGCGATGACTCGATTCTCGAAATCGCCACACAATCCGTCGAACACGACATGCCGTTCCCCTTCGTGAAAGACATCGACGGATCGTGCGCCACGGCCTGTGGCGTCGATCGCACCGCCAGTGCCGTGCTTCTCGATACCGACTTCCACATCCGCTACCATGGCCGCATCGACAACAGCATCCATCTCGGCGGCGCCACACCCGGCGAAACTCACTCCGAACTAACCGATGCGATTCAAGCCTTGCTCGCAAACAAGGAAATCGCAATCACCGAAACCCCCGTCGAAGGCTGCCTCATCACAGACAGCACCGCTCCGAAGAAAGTTGGCAAAATTAATTACGCCGACCAAATCGCCCCGATCGTAGAAAAGAATTGCGCCTGCTGCCACAAGCCCGGCACCTCGGCGCCTTTCTCACTCACGTCTTACGACGAAGTCACGGCAAACGCTTCAATGATCGCAGAAGTCGTCGACCAGCAACGTATGCCACCCTGGTACGGCAGCCCGAGCTTCGGCAAATTCACAAACGACCGCACGCTATCCACCGCGGACCGAAAACTACTCGTCGCTTGGGCCCGCGACGGTGCAGCGAACGACTCGACCGATTCAACCTCCTCACTAACGACGGCATCGACAGCCAAACAAAAATCTGAATCGCCCAACGATCCGTCTGATCTCTGGGCCGGCAAAACGTGGCTACTCGGCGAGCCAGACATCATCTTCGAAGCGCCCGAAACCTACGACGTCCCAGCCGAAGGGTACGTAGACTACAAATACACGCTCCTCCCCACTGTCTTCCTTCACGACACGTACATCCAAGCCGCCGAAGTCCAACCCAGCAACCCGCGCGTCGTCCACCACTCCAACCTCGGCTACATGCCGATCGGCACTCAAGGCTCGTACGCGCGCCTCATCACCGGCTACGTCCCCGGCGTCGGCCCGATGGAGCTCGACCACAACGTCGCCTCCAAAATTCCCGCTGGCTCCGCCCTTGGCCTGCAAATCCATCTCGTAACCAACGGCAAGCCCGAAAAAACCAAGCTCCGCGTCGGCTTCCGCTACCCGCGCTACAACGTCGACAAAGAGCTCCGTTACCTCGATCTCAAAAACCAGAAGTTCGCGATCCCGCCCTTCGCCGCCCACTATCCCGTCGCCGCCGAAAAGAAGTTAGAGGACGACGTCACGCTCTACGGCTTCTTCTCTCACATGCACGTCCGCGGCCAGGACGCTACCTATCGCGCC
>JABDGM010000037.1:0-3124 GCA_013286045.1 Planctomycetota bacterium
CAGGCCGCGGCAGTTACGCGCTTGCCCGGAAGCCGCCGTTCCCAGGCATAGGCATGGGCCACGATGGTGTCGAGATCCTGAAACTGCGGCCGCCAGTCGAGCGTCGCGCGGATGCGCTCGACATCGGCCACGATTACCGCGGGATCGCCGGCGCGCTTGCCGGATATCTCCACGGGAAAATCGCGTCCGCTGGCGCGCCGCACCGAGTCGATCACTTCGAGCACCGAAGATCCGCGGCCATAGCCGCAGTTGAACGTCGCGCTTTCGCCGCCGCGGCGCAGATACGCGAGCGCCGCCGAATGTGCGCGGGCCAGATCGCTGACATGAACGTAATCGCGGATGCAAGTGCCATCCGGCGTCGGGTAATCGGTGCCGAAGACATCGATCCTGGGCCGCTTGCCGAGCGCGGTTTCGCAGGCGACCTTTATCAGATGGGTGGCGCCCGCCGTCGATTGCCCGGTGCGCAGCTTCGGATCGGCGCCGGCGACGTTGAAATAGCGCAGCACGACGAAGCGCAGCCCGTGCGCCTTGCCTGCATCGTGCAACATGATTTCCGACATCAGCTTCGAGGTGCCGTAAGGCGAGATCGGCAGCGTGGCTGCGTCTTCGCGTACCGGCATCCGCTCGGCGTTGCCATAGACCGCGGCGGTGGATGAAAAGATGAACTGCTTGACCCTGGCCTCGACCGCGCAATCGAGCAGGCAGCAGGTGTTCATCGTATTGTTGCGGTAATAACCGAGCGGGTCGCTGAGTGAATCCGGCACCACGATCGAAGCGGCAAAATGGATGATGGCCGAAACGCCGTGACGAGCAATGGTCTTGGATACCAGCTCGCGGTCGCCAGTGCTGCCGGCGACAAAAGGTACCGAGCCGGGGATCAGGAAGCGGAATCCGGTCGACAGGTTGTCGAGCACGACGACAGCCTCGCCCGCCTCGACAAGTTCATGCACCATATGGCTGCCGATATAACCGGCGCCGCCGGTGACCAGGATCGTCATGACCGATGCCCTCGAATGCTCGCAAATTCTAGGCCGCGACCGTGAAAGACCTTTTAGGCCGCGAGCTGAGTGGTCATGGTTATGGCGGGCATGCTTAATGGCCGGTATATGAACGCTGAAAACACGATATGACCGACATTCTTTTCATCAAAACCTCTTCCCTGGGTGATGTGATTCATCACATGCCGGCGCTGGCCGAGGCGCGAAAACGCCGCCCTAACGCTCGCTTTGCGTGGCTGGTGGAGGAGGCTTTTGCCCCGCTGGTGCGCCTGCACCCGGCGGCAGATGAGGTCATCGCGGTGGCCTGGCGGCGCTGGCGAAGGTCGTTTTATGCGCCGGCAACATTGCGCGAAATTGCCGGCAATCTGAGTGGCATTCGCTCCGCGGTCTATAACGACATTGTGGACAGCCAGGGCTTGCTGCGCTCGGCCATCATTGGCCGGATCGCGCGCGGGCGGCGCCATGGCTACGACTGGCGCAGCATTCGCGAACCGCTGGCATCGGCATTCTACGATATCCGCCATCGGGTCGCCCGCGACCGGCACGCGGTCGAGCGCAACCGTATCCTCACCGGTCTTGCACTCGGATATCTGCCAGAAGGGCCGCCAGATTTCGGCCTCGACCGCGCGCAGTTGGCAAGCCCCGGTGCGCGTTACGCCGTTCTGCTGCACGCCACGGCGCGGGCGGACAAGGAATGGCCGGAGGCGAACTGGATCGCGCTCGGCCATGCGCTGAGTGCCAAGGGAATTGAACTTGTATTGCCCTGGGGCACCGACGCCGAGCGTGCGCGCAGCACCCGCATTGCTGCAGCGCTGCCAGGCGGGAGTGTCCCCGACCGGGAGCCGCTCGACGCTGTCGCGCGGCTCATCGCTGGCGCGCAATTCGTTGTGGGGGTCGATACGGGGCTGTTGCACTTGGCCGCTGCGCTTGGCGTGCCGCTGGTCGCGATATTCAGCGGCAGCAAGCCTACTCTGACCGGGCCGGTCGGCAGCGGGCCCATCACCGTGCTTGGCGCGGAGGGCGCGCCGCCGTCGGTTGAGGCTGTGCGAGACGCCGCCGGGGCGCTGACTTAAGCCGCGCCGGCGCGCAGCAGATCGTGAAATTGGACGATGCCGATCGGCTTGCCTTCTTCGACCACGAACAACGCCGTGACTTTTTTCGAATTGAGGATTTCCAACGTCTCGCTGATCAACTGATCGGGGCGCACTGTCTTTGGTTGGTGCGTCATGATGTCGTCAACCAGCGCATCGAGTAGATCGTGACGCATGTGGCGACTCAAGTCGCCGTCGGTGATGATGCCGACCAACAGACCATGCATATCGGTGATGCCGACACAGCCTAATTTTTTCGTGGTCATTTCCAGTATAGCGCCGGACATGGGGGTGCCCAGTGGCACCAGTGGAACGGCCGTACCGATGTTCATGAAGTCGCGGACCATTTTAAGCAGTGTGCCGAGCTTGCCGCCGGGATGCAGCAGGCCGAAATCGGTCGCCGTGAAGCCGTGGCTTTCCAACAACGCGATGGCCAAGGCATCGCCGATGGCAAGCTGCATCAATGACGAGGTGGTCGGCGCCAAATTGTGCGGACAGGCCTCGCGTGCCTGCGGCATGGTCAACACGATATCCGCGGTCTTGGCCAGCGTCGAGTCGGCATTGGCGGTGATCGCAATCAGGCCAATGCGATAGCGCCGCGAGTAATCGGTGAGGTTTTTCAACTCCGCGGTTTCGCCCGACCACGAGAGTGCCAGGATTACATCGTTGTTGGCGATCATGCCGAGGTCGCCGTGGCTGGCTTCGGCGGGGTGAACGAACGACGCTGGAGTACCTGTTGATGCGAAGGTGGAAGCGATCTTGCGCGCGACATGGCCAGACTTGCCCATGCCGGTGACGATCACGCGGCCTTGCGCAACGCGGATCAGGTTGACCGCGGCGGCGAATGACGCGCCAAGGCCGTCGCGCAACGCCTCGACCAGCGCGGCGACGCCGCTGCCTTCGGCGTCGAGCGTGCGCAAAGCGGAATCGATCGCGGCTTGCGCGCGTTCGCTGTTGGCATTGGCGGTTTTCAGTCGGGCCATCGCGTCGTTACGATCCTTAATGGGTCGCCGGTGTGATAACACGGCATGGGCC
>JABDGM010000037.1:3134-19026 GCA_013286045.1 Planctomycetota bacterium
GCCCGCCGCCGAGTTAAAAGTTAACGCGGCTAAGTGGCAATTAATGCCTTTGCCGCAACGCTTCTCGCACCGATGCCAGCACGGTCTCAACCGCGACGTCGTCGGTGCGACGGTGGGACACCGCATCATTGCCTTCGATCTGCGTGCGCTGGCGGGCGGGTTCGTCGCCGGGCGGCTCAAGAATGGCGGCGATCGGATTTAGCGGTTTCCAATGCCAGGGGCTGGTCGGTCCGAAGATCGCGATCGTCGGCGTGCCGATTGCTGCCGAGACGTGCATCAGCCCGGAATCATTGGTGACTGAAATATCGGCGGCGGCGAGCGCCAGGATGGCGTTGCGCAAATCATTGCCGGTGAGATCACGCACGGCGCTGCTGGCAGCCTCAGCAATTTGTTTGGCAATTGGCGCCTCGTTCGGTCCACCCAAGACCCAAACCGACGCCCCATCTTTCACCAACGCGTGCGCCAATTCGCCGTAGCGGCTTGCGGGCCACGCTTTGCCGGCGCCGACTGCGCCGGGCGAGAGTGCTACAATAGGCTTGCGCTCCGCGGCCAGCCCGCGCGTTTCGCGCCAGCGCGTCACGTCTGCCGTTGGCACGCGCAATTCAGGCAGCGGCCATTGCGTCGGTAGTGGAGCATCCCTCGGCAAGGCGAGCGCGCCCATCCGGTCGATCATGCGCGGCAGCTTGCGCTCGCCGAAGCGCATGTCGTTAAGCAGGCCGAAGCGGGCTTCGCCGGCAAAGCCGGTGCGCAGTGGAATTCCGGCGAGCCACGGCGCTAGCGCGGCCTTCCATTTGCGCGACATCACCAGTGCCTGCGCGTAGCCGCCTTCGCGCAGCCGGTCGGCAAGTTGGCGCTGAAGCGCGACACCAATGCGCCGCCGCGGCAAGTCGATGACAATGGCCCGCCGCACGCCCGGCATGTAGTCGGCCAAGGGCGCGCAGAGTGTGCTGCTGACGATGTCGATGGGCCGTCCTGGTTCAGCCGAGCGCAAAAGCTGCACCACCGAATGGCAACGCACGAAATCACCAATCCAGACATAGGGGATGATAAGGACCGGCTGTGGGCCAGTTGCGGGGGTCGAATTTGGGTCCATGATGTGGCGGTCGCCCGTCCGTCCGGCATCCGTTCCGGCCTTGCAGCACAGGCGTTAACCTGCGGGGACCAAACCTGTCCAGCCGCAATTTTTACCGTTTCCTGAAGCAAATGCGCGAGGTTAGGCCCTAACATTTGCGCAGGCTCGCGGACTGGGGCAAAGCTTGGCCCAGCGCAAGGGATGTGCATGTTTTTGGTCACCGGCGGGGCCGGGTTCATCGGGTCGAATGTGGTCGCCAGCCTCAACGAGGCGGGCGCGACCGACATCGTGGTCAATGACCTGACCGGTCATGACGAGGCCAAATGGCGTAACCTAGCCAAGCATCAGGTCGCCGATCTGGTGCCGCCGGCCGAGTTGATGAACTGGCTCGACGGCCGCAAGCTCGACGCCGTCATCCATATGGGCGCCATCTCCGACACCACAGCCACCGACGGCGACCTCGTGATGGAAAACAATTTCCGCACATCGTTGCGTCTGCTCGACTGGTGCACGGCGACCCGCACGCCCTTCATCTACGCCTCCTCGGCAGCGACCTATGGCGACGGCGCGCAAGGTTTCGATGACGACTGGTCGCCGGACGCTTTACGCAAATTGCAGCCGATGAACCTGTATGGCTGGAGCAAGCATCTGTTCGATCTGGCGGTGGTCGACCGCTATGTAAAAAAAGAGAAGCTGCCACCGCGCTGGGTCGGCTTAAAATTTTTCAACGTCTATGGCCCGAACGAATATCACAAGGGTCACATGGCAAGCGTGCTGGCGAAAGTGTTCGACGGCGCCAAGGCGGGCAAGCCGGTTCGGCTGTTCAAGTCGCACCGTGAGGGCATCGCCGACGGCGACCAGCGCCGCGACTTCGTCTATATCGACGACGCCATTGCCGTGCTGCGCTGGTTATTGGATGCCTCGTCGGTCAATGGCATTTTCAACGTCGGCACCGGCCAGGCGGAGAGCTTTCGTGATATGATCGGCGCTATGTTCAAAGCCATGGGCCGTCCGGCGAATATCGAATATATCGACATGCCGGAAGCGATCCGCAACCAATATCAATATTTCACGCAAGGCAGCGTCGAGAATCTGCGCCGCGCCGGCTACAACGGCGGCTTCACTCCGCTCGAAAGTGCCGTTGGTCACTATGTCACCGGCTATCTCGACTGTGCGGATCGCTACAGGTAACCCATGTTTGATTTCGACAAACATCTCACCGACCTCGCCGAACAGACCGTGCTCTGCATTGGCGATCTGATGCTTGATGAATTCGTCTATGGCGAGGTCACGCGCATTTCGCCGGAGGCGCCGACGCCGGTGATCGCGGTCAAGCGCAGCGAGCTGATGGTCGGCGGCGCCGGCAATGTCGCGCGCAATCTGGTTTCGCTCGGCACGGCCTGCATTTTTGTTGGCGTGATCGGAGACGACCAGACTGGCAGCGAACTGAAGAAAGAACTGGCTAAAATTCCGCGGATCGACGCTCATTTGGTAGCGGCCACCGGCCGCCGCACGACTCGCAAGGTGCGGTTTGTGTCAGAACATCACTCGGCGCATCTGCTGCGCGCCGATTGGGAAGCGGCTTCGCCGATCGATAGCAAAATCGAAGAAGCATTGATCGCGCACGCTACTATGGCGATGCCGAAGGCCGGCGCCATTGTGCTGTCCGACTATGCCAAGGGCGCGCTGACGCCGCGTGTTATCCGCGCTGTGATCGATGCCGCCAACAAAGTTGGCAAGCCCGTGGTGGTTGACCCGAAAGGCCGCGATTACAGCATTTATTGCGGTGCGACCCTGATCACGCCGAACCGGCAGGAACTTGCTGATGCGACCGGAAGCCTGGCCCAGACTGACGATCAAGTCGCCACGGCGGCGGTTGAGCTTGGCCGCGCGCTTGGCGCCAAGGCGGTGCTGGTGACGCGAAGCGAAGCCGGCATGACACTGGTGGGCGAGGGTGCTCCGATCCATGTGCCGGCCTATCCGGTGCGCGTGCGCGACGTCTCCGGCGCGGGCGATACCGTGGTTGCCGTGCTGGCGGCAATGCTTGCCATGCGTGCCGACTTCGAATCTGCCATGCGTGCTGCTAACGCCGCCGCGGCGGTAGTGGTGGGCAAGCGCGGCACTGCTACGTTGTCTGCCGCCGAGTTGCGCTCGCGTATCTTGCCGGCAGCGAGCCTCGCGCCCGAGGAAAAGATTGTATTCGATTGGGCTTTGCTCGACGAGCATATGGCGCAATGGCGAAAGCTCGGCTTGCGCGTTGGCTTCACCAATGGCTGCTTCGATCTTTTGCACCCTGGTCACGTCAAGCTGCTTGCCGGAGCTCGCGCCGCTTGCGATCGCTTGGTGGTGGGTTTGAATGGTGATGCCTCCGTCACCCGTCTTAAAGGCGCCGGCCGGCCGGTGCAGCCGGTGCAATCGCGCGCCGAAGTACTCGCCGCATTGGAGGCGGTCGATCTGGTCGTGGTGTTCGACGAGGACACGCCGGAAAAACTGATCGCGCGCGTGAAGCCGACGGTGCTCGTCAAAGGCAGCGACTACAAGCGCGAGGATGTGGTCGGCCACGCCATCGTCGAGGCTCTGGGTGGTGAAGTTATTCTGATCGACCTGGTGCCCGGCCAATCGACCAGCGCCATGGTCGAGCGCACGCGCGCGCCGAAGAAATAACCCTTATCACCGTTTAAGTTCGCGCCGGATTGGCTTGCTCGGTGGCTGCTGCCAGCCTTGCGCTTCTTCGTAACGCTTGGCGTAGCGATAGAACGTGCCTTCGAAATTTCCGAACGCGATCATGAAGCCGGCCCAACCATCGATGAAGCCGCGCTTCATGATGTAGTGCTTAACGAACGACCAGATTCCATGACCGAGCGCGCTCGCCATGGATCCGCGCTTGTGTGCGAGCTTCGGCACGCCGAGCGAGGAATAGCGATTCATTTTCTTGATGACTTCTTCCAGATTGCGGAATGGGAATTGCCAGATAGCGTTCTCGAGCGCGCCAACCGGCTTGCCGTTCAAGACTTCATAGCCCTCATGCACCGGCTCAAGCGTGTAGCGCATGCTGCCTTTACGGAAGAGCTGCGGCTGACGAAAGTTTGGGTACCAGCCAGAGCCGCGGATCCACCGGCCCATCATGTAGCTGCGGCGCGGCACAAGGTAGACATCGTGCGGGGGCGAAGAGGCCATAAGGCTAAGGATTTCGTCGCGCACCTCTTCGGTGCAGCGCTCGTCGGCATCCAGGCTGAATAGCCAGTCGTATTTGCAAGCCTCGATGGCGCGGTTACGCAACTCGCCGAAACCATTGAATGCCACTTCTACTACCCGCGCGCCAAGAGAAGTGGCGATCTCGGCGGTGCGATCGACGCTGAACGAATCGATGACCACCACCTCGTCGGCCCACAAGACGCTGGCGATGGCCGCCTCGATCTTCTCGGCCTCGTTATAGGTGAGGATATAGGCTGATATTTTCTGCATGGTTAGGTAGATGCCTGCACAGTCATAGGGCGGTTGGCACCTAAGTTAACATTGTAAGATGGGCCATCCCTAGAAGATTTGTCGGCACCTGTGACTTCGGCTAAAGCCTGAATCCAAGTGTTTGCGGCCGCGCGTGATCCCGAAAAGTGGATACCGGTTTTCGGAAAAGATCATGCTCAAATAAAGGAAAGGACGGCCCGTGGCCGAGCTGATTTCCGTCATTGTCACCACTTATAACCGCGAGGACGCGCTTGAGGCGGTATTGCGCTCGCTTGCGCGTCAGACCGATGCGAATTTCGAGGTCGTGGTGGCTGACGATGGCTCGGGACCGGCGACCGCTCGATTGGTCGAAGCATGGAAAGCCCAAATAGGCCATCGGGTTGAGCATGTCTGGCACGAAGACAGCGGATTTCGTGCGGGCGAGATTCGCAATCACGCAATTTTAGCCTCGCGCGGCGATTACTGCATCTTCCTCGATGGCGATTGTATCGCGCGGCCGGATTTTGTCGCCATCCATCGTCGCTTAGCCGCGCCGGGAACCTTTGTTACTGGCAACCGTATTCTCTTGTCGCGCGAACTCACCGCCAAAGTGCTGCACGACAAACAATCGCCGGGAGTTTGGACTATCGCGCGCTGGACCGTCGAGCGCCTGCGCGGCGGTGTCAATCGTCTGTCGGCGCTGCTGCGGGTGCCGCTGGGGCCGTTACGTGGTTTGCGCAAGCATGCCTGGCAGGGCGCACGCTCGTGCAATCTGGCCATATGGCGCCGCGATCTCAACCGCGTTGACGGCTTCGATGCTGCCTATTGCGGCTGGGGCAAGGAGGATTCCGATATCATCGTGCGCCTGTTGCATGCCGGCGTGCAGCGCAAGGATGGTGCCTTTGCTACCGGCGTCATTCATCTCTGGCATGCCGAGGCGGATCGCTCGATGCTACCCGATAATGAACGCAAGCTCGACGGCGTCGTCGCCAGCAACCGAATAGTTGCGCAACGCGGCATGTCGTCGCTGCGGACGGCCCCTGCCACACCAATTGCAGCAGTTTGATCCATGCTCGATCTTTCGATTGCAAATCGGGTTAATCGTGAAAAATTATTATACGTCGCTGACTGGCTCGCCATCGCCGTGGCGGTGTCAATGCCCTGGTCAACATCGGCAACAAGCATTCTCTCGGTGCTGTGGCTCCTAGCGCTTATTCCGACGCTGCGCTGGACGGATATCCGCGCCGAACTCATGACGCCTGCAGGCGGCCTGCCTGTTTTTCTTGTCGTCCTCGGCGCGCTTGGAATGCTGTGGGCCGATGTAACGCTGCTTGAGCGCTGGAGAGGGTTCGAGTCGTTTTTAAAGCTTTTGGTGATCCCGTTGCTATTCGTCCAATTCCGCAGTTCGGATCGCGGAGCTTGGGTGTTGGGCGGCTATCTTGTGTCGTGCGTATTTTTGTTGACGGTTTCATTCATCGTTGTCGCAATTCCAGCCCTGTCCGCTCCGTTGATGCATCTCGATCATGTACTGGTAAAAAATGCTGCCACGCAAAGCGGTGAATTTGTCACATGCATTTTCGGTCTGCTGTTTTTGACGGTCGAATATTTCGAACGTCGTCGATGGTGGTGGATGATCATATTACTTGCCGTGATTCTCGGCATGCTGGCGAATATTTTTTATGTAGCGACCGGGCGTACAGCGTTGGTGATTATTCCGATCTTGCTCGTACTGTTAGCTGTCAAAAAACTGAAGGCAAAAGGCGTAGTCATTGTTTTTGTGAGCGCAATCTCAATTGGCGTTGTAAGCTGGACCGCCTCGTCCTATTTGCGCGAGCGCACAAATGCAGTCTGGACGGAAATTCAGAGGTATGAAGCGACCGACGAGAGAAACTCGTCTGGGGAACGCATCGAATTTGCAAAGAAGTCGGTCGACTTCATTCGTGCGGCACCGATCTTTGGAAACGGAACCGGTGCAATCCGATCGCTATTCATAAGCGCCACCGCCGGGCAAACTGGAGCCGCAGGATCCGCAACCACTAATCCGCACAATCAGACGCTCGCTGTGGCCATTCAACTCGGGCTCGTTGGCGCCGTCGTCTTGTGGGCGATGTGGATTGCGCACCTACTTTTGTTTCGGGGGCCTGGTCTGGCGGAATGGATTGGCCTCATGGTCGTTGTGCAGAATATTGTCGGTTCGTTATTTAATTCGCATCTGTTCGATTTTGGGCAAGGCTGGGTTTATGTGCTCGGCGTTGGCGTTGCGGGCGGGATGGCGATGAAAAATCGAACGTTGGAAAATTCTGTCCAAGATTAGGCGCGATTGGACATATCTCCGCCAATTGTCTCAACGCTCGGAAAAGTACTGGTCTCAGGACTTTGAACGGCAAGCGCCGCTCACGCGGAAATGCATTGTGCCGGATTAGGCGCCGCTTTTCCCGTGACGACCACAACTGAAATTCCAAAGGAGCGCTATTACGAGGATAGCGCCCACAGTTAGCGCCGTTACGTTAAGCAGTAACGAGGTGCCCATAACCGTTATTGTGGCAAGCCCCACCAGAATAATATTTAGTCCAAAGACGCGGCCGACGATTTGAAAAGTGCTGAAACCCCCATCCATAGCTCTCTGGTAAAAGTGGCTGCGGTGTGCCTGCAGAATTTTTTCATTGTTAAGTATTCGGCGTAGCAACGTGATGGTCGCATCCGCCAGATAGTAAAGTGGCAACAGTAGCGAAGCAGTGAGATGACCATTGCCTGCGAGCAAGACAAGCAGCCAGCCCAACAACAAACCGATCGGCAGACTGCCGACGTCGCCGAGAAATAACCGCGCCACTGGGCGGTTGAATGGCGCGAAGCCGATGATCGCGCCGCATAGTGCAGCAGCTACGAGCGTTGCGTCATGAGGCAGTGCATCAAGCAGGCCGCACAAAGTGAGGCCGGCGGTTACTGGGATCACTTCAGCTACGGTCATCCAGTCGATCCCGTCCATGAAATTGGTAAGGTTCAAGAACCAGAGTATCGCAACGAGCATAAGCAGGCGCTCGAGCCACCACGGCAGGATTGGCACGATGCGCAACTCAGCAGGTAGGGCTGCCACGACAATCCCAACCGCCGCGGCCTGCAACAAAAGCCGCGGTATTGCCTCCAAGGGGTGCATATCGTCGGTGGCGCCGACAACGGCGAGCGCAGCGATAGCTGCGAAAATTATTGGCAGGTGCATCACATCAAGATTTAGCCCAGGCAATAGGATTGACGCCGCCACGGCGATGAGAATGAACGCAGCGACGACGGCTGCCCCGCCGCCTTGTGGCGTTGGAATTTTGTGGGACGAGCGGGCGTTGGGGCGTGCTGGCGCGTAGCGCTGAAGCAACGGCATCAACAGGACGACGAGGCAATAGCTCACTCCTGCCGCGGCCGCGCCGACGGCGAGATAGGCAGCTTCCCAAAAGCTCAGGACGTTGTTCATTGCAGTGTCTTCTCATGATTCCCGCAGCGGTATTGGTGCAAAATCGGAGGCACCGCCAGTTTCATCGCCGCGGCCCAATTACCTGGGGGTAAGGCTGGAACCCTGTTAACTTTACTATGATATTTCAATAAGTTAATCTGTTCACCAGATGAACATTGGCTTGACGTTCATGGCATGAACACGCTAAGCATTCTGACGACAAGAGGTCAGTATGCCGGAAGCGCTTCGTAGCAACGACGTCGACAACGAGCGGATCGTTCTCGGGCTTCTGGAATCTGTTGAGCGCGATGGCGCCCAATCACAACGCAAGCTTGCAGCCGACCTCGGGATCGCTCTCGGTCTTGTCAACGCCTACCTCAAACGCTGTGTGACCAAAGGTTTGGTCAAGATGAGCGGCGTGCCGACGCGTCGCTATGCCTACTTCTTGACCCCGAAAGGGTTCGCTGAAAAGTCTCGGCTTACGGTCGACTATTTGTCTTCTTCCTTTGAATTTTTTCGCCGGGCGCGCGCTGATTGCTCAGAAGTTCTTGTTGTGGCGAATTCGCGCGGTTGGCAACGGATAGCGTTGTTGGGTGTGTCCGATTTGGCCGAGATCGCGACAATCTGTGCACTTGAATCCGACATTAAAATCACGGCCGTTGTCGATCCTCGATCCAAGTTGAAGGCATTTGTCGGCGTACCAGTACTTGCCTCGTTGGATGAAATTAGGGACCAGGCGGATTGCGTCGTAGTTACTGATCTCAGGACTGCAAACGGAACAGTCAAAGCCGCCGTCGAAAAATTGGGCGAAGACCGTGTGCTGATCCCAAAAATTCTAGGCATTCGTACTCAGGCAGTCCACGGGGACGCCCCATGATCGAGGATTGCGCACCGCGCTGGTACGTCGCCCAAACGCATTCGCGCGCTGAACGCAAGGCTGCGGAGCATTTGAGCCGGCAAGGGTTTCCAACATATCTGCCGTGCTACCTCAAGCGCAGACGGCATGCGCGGCGCGTCGAAACCATCTCCGCCCCTCTGTTCCCTCGCTATCTTTTTGTCGCCGTCGATATGGCGACCCAACGCTGGCGTTCAATTCAGTCAACGATTGGCGTACTCCAACTCGTGCGCAATGGCGAAGAGCCAGCCGAAATCAACAGCCGCATCATCGAAGAATTAAAAAACCGCGAATGCGAGCGGGGATTTATTCAGCTCGATCAACGTCCGAAGTTCCAGCTTGGCGATAAGCTGCGTGTCATCGATGGCGTCTTCAGTGGCGGTTTCGGTTTATTCGACGGAATGACCGATCGAGATCGCGTGACCATTTTGCTTGATATCTTGGGCCGCAAGGTTCGGGTGCGGCTCGATGCTGAGTTCGTAACCGCGGCCTAGCTGCTGTTACGGCGTACTAAGTCGTAGTTGCCTGGGTGACGGCTTTTCACCCGGAATGCGGTAGCTTAGCGGATCGCGCGGTTCAGGCTCAATGAAATCCGGACAGGGCTCAAATTAGAAGCGCAAAGCGAAACACAATCACCATGACAAGTAAAAATATGTCTTTAGACGGCGCAGCCATTCTCGTAACTGGCGGAACCGGTTCGTTTGGGCAAGCGTTTATTCAGAAGATCATATCGAGCCATAAACCCGCGCGACTTGTCATTTATTCACGCGACGAGCTTAAACAATTTGAAATGCAGCAAAAGTTTTCTGCACCCTCGCTGCGTTACTTTATCGGCGACGTTCGCGACGGCGAACGGTTAAATCGAGCGCTGACTGGTATCGATATCGTTGTTCATGCCGCTGCCCTCAAACAGGTTCCGGCGGCGGAGTACAATCCAATCGAATGTATTAAGACCAACGTCATCGGCGCCGAGAACGTGATTAATGCTTGCATCGATCGGAAGGTAAAAAAGGTTATCGCGTTATCGACGGACAAGGCTGTCAATCCGGTCAATCTTTATGGTGCTAGCAAGCTATGTTCGGACAAGCTGTTTATTGCCGGCAATCATCTGGCCGGCCTCAACGGCGCACGCTTTTCAGTAGTTCGCTACGGCAATGTTATCGGGTCTCGCGGTAGCGTCGTGCCGTTTTTCAAAGAACGCGCCAAAAGCGGGAAACTTCCCATCACAGATCCGGCCATGACTCGGTTTTGGATCAAGCTCGACGACGGCGCCTCGTTTGTGCAGCGCTGCATAGAACTGATGCGCGGCGGCGAAATCTTTATCCCAAAGATTCCTTCGATGCGGATCACCGATCTAGCGTCAGCCATTGGCCCTGACTGCAAGCAAGAGACCACTGGCATTCGTCCAGGTGAAAAGCTGCATGAATTGCTGCTGACACGCGACGATGCGCGCCACACGTTGGAATACAAAGATTTCTACGTCATACAGCCGAGCATCCACATGTGGGACTACGAAAATTCAACGACCTATGCCGGCGAGGTCGGCCGGTTGGTGCCACCGGATTTTGAGTATGCAAGTAATAGCAATCCTCAATGGCTGGGGTCCGAGCAGTTGAAATCCGCGATCGAATAGATCGGATGACACTTAAATTTCTCGGTTATGGGCGGCAAAGCATCGATCAGTCGGATATTGATTCCGTTGTCGATGTATTGCGGAGCGACTTTCTTACTCAAGGGCCAGCGGTCGAACGGTTCGAGACTGCGCTGGCCGAACGAGTTGGAGCGCGGCATGCGGTCGCTGTCAGCAGCGGAACGGCGGGGCTGCACATCGCATGTCTTGCGGCCGACATTGGGCCTGGCGATTTGGGTTTCACAGCTGCAATTACGTTTGCTGCGTCGTCCAATTGTCTGCTTTATTCCGGCGCTGAGGCTGATTTCGTCGACATCGATCACGATGCGTTGGGGATGAATCCGGCGGCACTTGAGCATGCCCTAAAGGCTGTGCCGGAAGTCAAAGCGATTATCCCTGTGCACCTCGCGGGGCTCGCAAACGGGTCCGCAGAGATCAGAGCGATTGCAAAGAAACGGATCGTGATCGAGGACGCGGCGCACGCCATTGGCGGGACTTATTCCTGCGGCAGGCTGGTTGGTTGTGGTGCGTATTCCGATATGACCGTGTTTTCTTTTCACCCCGTTAAAACGATTACGAGTGGCGAGGGTGGTGCGGTCGTTACAAACGATGCGGACTTGGCGCAGCGCCTTCAAATGTTCCGAAGCCATGGCATTGAACGAGACGCATCGCGCTTTGTCGGTGACAATGAACGCGAGGACGGACAACTTAAGCCTTGGTTCTACGAGCAGCAGATGCTCGGCTTCAACTATCGCATGACCGATATCCAAGCGGCGCTCGGCCTGTCGCAGCTCGGCAAGCTTGATCGTTTCCTGGAGCGCCGTCGAGCCATCGCACGCCGCTATGATGACGCATTCAGCCAATTGCCACATGTTCACCTGCCGCAATCCACGCCGCAACAGCGTGCGCGGTCCGGCCATCATCTTTATATTGCGACGTTCGACTTCGACGCTATTCGGACGACGCGCTCGGCGTTCATGACCAAACTGCGCGATCGGGGTATCGGTACTCAGGTTCACTACATTCCAGTCTACCGCCAACCGTACTACGTGGAACGTTACGGCATTGATCCGGCGGCGTTTCCGGAATCCGAGCGCTACTATAGGGGTTGCCTATCTCTGCCTTTCTTCCCTGGGCTCACCGACGAGGATGTCGAGAGAGTCATTGGTGCAGTCACACAGACCGTAACGCGCAAATGACGACGCTGCCCCGTCTAGGTCTGGGGACAGTGCAGTTCGGGCTCGATTACGGAGTCTCCAACCAGAGTGGCCGCCCTGGCGAGGCTGAAGTTGCGGCTATTCTGGCGCGCGCTGCCGAAGGGCAGGTTGGATATATCGACACCGCACCGACTTATGGAAACGCGGAAGTATTAGTGGGGCGGCATCTGCCGGCTAGGCATAGACTTCGCATTGTGACCAAGACGCCGCCGATTGCGGAAGAAAGAATAGAGGCGCGTCATGGGATCCTTTTGCTCGAGTCCGTCGCTACCTCGCTCGAACGCCTGAAAGTTGGCGCGCTGCACGGCTTGCTTATCCACCACGCTGGTGATCTCGCGAAGCCGGGCTGGCAGTATATCGTTGACGCGCTGGCTGAAACGCACGCGCGCGGCTGGGTGGCCCGCACCGGCGCATCGATCTACGATGCTGGCCAGCTTGACCTGGTCGAGAGCCGGTTTACGCCGCAACTTGTGCAAATGCCCCTGAACGCACTTGACCAACGGCCGATCGTTTCGGGCGCCCTGGCCCGCCTTAAGGCCAAGAATATCGAAATTCATGCTCGCTCGGTCTTTCTTCAAGGTTTGCTGCTGATGGAGCCTAAAGCCTTGCCGGATTTCTTTCTGCCTATTCGTAATGATATTGAAACCTTGCATCGCTGCTGGGCTGAAAAGGGCCGCAGTGCGATCGACGGATGTCTTGGTTTTGCATTGCAGCTGCCCGAAATCGATGCGGTTATCGTCGGCGCTAATCGCGTCACAGAGTTTGACGAAATAGTCGACGTGGCCAGGCACAGTGCCGGCATTACCGATTGCGGGGTGATGCCGGCGATCAATCCGGTCTACCTCGACCCGTCGTGCTGGCCTGCGTTCGGTCGTTGATGGCGGCCCCAATCGCCTTGTTCCGCTGCGATGCGTCACCGACGATCGGAGCTGGTCACGTCACGCGCTGTATGGCCTTGGCCGAAGCGCTAGCCGAATTGGGTTGGCACGTACGATTCGCCGTCGGGCGCGAAACGATCCCCACTGCACCCGTGCTAGCGGCAAGCCACTTCAAAGTCGACGTGCTGCTGGCAGACACGAATCATGAACCGGACGCGTTGTATGAGATGGCATCCGGTCATGTCGATCTTCTGGTCATCGACCATTACCAGCGCAACGCGGTGTTCGAGAGGGCTTGTCGATCTTTTGCGCGCAAGATCCTTGTACTCGATGATGCGATCGGCCGGAATCACGATTGCGATATCCTCGTCGATGCAGCCGCGGCCAGTACAGAACTCTACACCCAACAGGTGCCTGCCCACGCGCGGGTGCTGACCGGAGCTTCTTATGCGCTCACGCGCCAGTCTTTCGTCTTCCACCGCGACATGGCATTGGCGCGGCGCGACGGGCGGCCGGTGAGTGAAATTTTGGTGTCGTGCGGCGCGACCGATCCGGCAAACGCCACCACGGTCGTCATTGATGCCCTGGACGAGGTTGCCCATGATGCCGTTGTCACGATCGTGCTGTCGTCGCGCGCCCCGCATGTTGAAGCCGTGCGCAAGCGATTGCGAGGAAACGCACGTTTGCTGTTGGATGTCAGGAATATGGCCGAGCTCATGACAAATGCCGACCTAGCGATCGGCGCGCCGGGTTCGACTACATACGAACGTGCCGTGCTTGGTCTGCCATCGATTCTGGTGACACTCGCCGACAATCAACGTGGCATTGCCCGGCTAATGGTTGAGGCCGGCGCTGCCGTCGATGCAGGCATGCTTGATGAGGGTTTTGCGCCACGGCTTCGCCGCCTCGTTGCAATTCATTTGGCGGATGGGGCGGGTCGCCAGCGATTGGCTCAGGCTGCGAGTATGCTGGTTGATGGTCGAGGCGCGGTGCGGATTGCGCTGGGGGCGCTCGAAGATGGGGTGGATAAGGACGGCGGCCGAGTAGGTTTGCGCCTCGCTGCGCTCGATGACGAAGCCTGGTTGTTGCAACTCCAACAATACCCACAGACGCGGCAGCACTTCCGCAACGCCGCCATACCAAACGCCGAGGAACATCACGATTGGATGCAGCGGACGCTTGTTAACCCGAAGCGTTTGCTTTTGATCATTGAGGCTGATGGCGTGTCCGTCGGTAGCATGCGGCTCGACCGGCTTGCCGATCAAGACCACGCCGCGCGCCATGAGGTCGCCATCGCACTCGACCCAGACCGCTACGGTCGGGGGATTGGCTCCGCAGCGCTTCGCCTCGTTCGCGCGCTAATGCCCGGCACCATACTTGATGCGGTTATCTTGCCTGACAACAAAGCCTCGCAGGCTCTCTTCGAAGGCGCTGGATTTGTTGCACTGTCAGGCGATCTCTACCGAAACATGCCGCCGCAAGCATTTTCATGATGGAACGATCTTATCTCGTCTGCACGGTGAAGCCATGGAACGGCGCTGCATTTGCGCGCCGCACGCCGGCACTCCCGGGCACATGGCATCTCGTAGAAAGTCCCGACGAACTCACGCTCTCACTGTTGGAGAAACTCTCACCGCGCTACATTTTCTTCGTACACTGGTCGTGGCGTGTACCGGCAGCTGTAATCCAGCGCTTCGAATGCGTCTGCTTCCATATGACCGACGTACCATATGGGCGGGGCGGCTCGCCATTACAGAATCTCATCGTGCGCGGCCACACGTCGACGATGTTGACGGCGCTCTGTATGGTTGAAGAGCTTGACGCGGGTCCGGTCTATACGAAGCGCCCGCTGAAATTAAAAGGGCGCGCCGAGGATATCTTCGAGCGAGCGGCTGACCTGACCTATGATTTGATCGAGGAGATCGTGGCGAACGAACCGGTTCCCACGGCCCAGCAAGGCGAGGTTGTTGTGTTTTCCCGTCGTAAGCCTCACGAGAGCATACTTCCTCAGAATGGTTCTGCGGCCTCACTCCATGACTTCATTCGCATGCTCGATGCGCCGACCTATCCCAAGGCCTTCCTCGAGTGGGGCGAGTGGCGGCTTGAATTCGATCAAGCGAACGCGATCGAAGACGCGGTTGAGGCTCATGTAATTATCCGCAAGAAAGATCGTTCATGAGTGAAGTTATTCTGGCCATCGTCGCGCACCCAGATGACGAGGTTCTCGGCGCCGGCGGCACACTCGCTCGCCATGCGGCGAACGGCGACGAGGTTCATGTCGTCTTTCTTGCCGACGGGGTCGGCGCGCGCGGCGACGACAAGGCGGCGGCGGAGCGGCGCGCCAAGGCCGCACGGCTTGCCGCGTCGCTGCTCGGCGCGCATGAGCCAACGTTCCTGGGGTTTCCAGATAACCGCTTGGACCAGATCGATCTTCTCGACACTGCCCAAGCGATCGAGGGCGCAATCCGAACGACCGGGCCAAGCACAATATACACACACCATTCCGGCGACCTGAATATCGACCACGTGCTTTGCCATCGGGCGGTGCTTACAGCCTGCCGGCCAATGCCCGGGTCGAAAGTGCGGCGCATCTACGCGATGGAGGTGCCGTCGAGTACAGAGTGGGCGTCGCCGGACGCTTCCAATGCTTTCATGCCGACTCGGTTTGTCGATATCTCGGCGACACAAAAGACAAAGCGGCGCGCACTTGAAGCCTATGCAGAAGAAATGCGGGCTTTCCCACACCCTCGCTCATTCGAGGCACTTGAAGCGCTTGCAACTTGGCGCGGTGCGAGCGCCGGCCTACGCGCCGCCGAGGCCTTCATGGTTGTGCGGGAGATCGAGTTGTGACTGTGCGGGAGCGGATCATGCCAGTCGTGACTATCGCGGGCCGCGAGATTGGGGGAGGGCAACCGCCTTACGTCGTCGCCGAGTTGTCAGCCAATCACGGCGGCAGCATCGATCGTGCCCTTGCTGTGCTGGAAGCGGCCAAGGCGGCGGGCGCCGATGCAGTCAAGCTGCAGACCTATACCGCAGATACGATGACCATCGAGCACGATGGTCCCGACTTCCGTATCAAGGGCGGCCTATGGGACGGCCGCCAACTCTACGAGTTGTATGAAGAGGCACATACACCGTGGGAATGGCACGCGACGCTTTTTGCAAAGGGGCGCGAGCTGGGGATCCCTGTGTTCTCCACGCCATTCGACGCGACGGCTGTGGATTTTCTCGAGACGCTCAATCCGCCGGTCTATAAAGTTGCGTCGTTCGAGTTACTCGATCTTCCGCTTGTAAGCCGGGTGGCAGCGACAGGC
>JABDGM010000037.1:19036-38869 GCA_013286045.1 Planctomycetota bacterium
AAATCAAGGAATCGGTCGGGACTTTTCGTGCTGCTGGTGGGCGCGACCTGGTGCTGCTCCATTGCGTGAGCGGGTATCCCACGCCGGTCGACCAGTCGAATTTGCGCCGGATACCAGAACTGGCGGCGGAATTCGGCTGCCCAATCGGACTCTCCGATCATACGCTGGGCGTTGAAGTGGCGATCGCTTCCGTTGTGCTCGGCGCCTGCCTGATCGAGAAGCATTTCACCCTGCGCCGCGCCGACGGCGGCCCCGACGCGACCTTTTCGCTGGAGCCGGACCAGTTGCGCGCGCTGGTGCAAGGAACCAAGACCGCCTTTGCCGCGCTCGGCGGTGGCGAGCCGGCGCGCTCGCAGATCGAGACGGCCAGCATGGTGTTTCGCCGCTCGATCTATGTCGTGCACGACATCGACGCTGGCGAGCCGCTGACCGCCAAAAACGTCCGCATCATCCGGCCCGGCTACGGCCTCGCGCCGCGCGACCTGCCCAAGGTGCTAGGCCGCAAAGCGCGGCGAAATTTGGCACGCGGCACCGCTCTTTCCTGGGATCTTCTCGAGTAGGTTGGTCGTCATGAATACCGTCGCTATCATTCAGGCCCGTATGGCGTCCACGCGGCTGCCCGGCAAGGTGCTGGCCAACCTCGCCGGCAAGCCTGTGCTGGCCTGGGTCGTTCGCGCCGCGCAGGCGACGCTTGGCGTCGATGACGTGTGGGTGGCGACGTCGGTTGCCGCATCGGACGACGCGATCGTCGCTTGGTGCAAGGCAAATGGGATAACAGCCTATCGTGGTTCGGAAAGTGATGTGCTTGATCGCTACGCAGGTGCGGCGAGGGCGAGCGGCGCAGAGATCGTCATCCGGCTCACCGCCGACTGTCCACTGCTTGATCCAGCCGTCATCGCCCAGACCATCCGTTTGCGGGCGTCCACCGGCGTCGATTACGCCAGCAACATCGATCCACCGACCTGGCCGGACGGTCTCGACTGCGAAGTGTTCACAGCGAATGTCCTGCTTGCCGCCGCCAAGGAAGCGACGCGGGCGAGCGACCGCGAGCACGTCACGCCCTTCGTGCGCAACAACCGCGACCGCTTCAGCGCCGACTCGCTGATCGCACCACTGCCAGGGCTCTCCATCGAGCGCTGGACGCTCGACAATCCGAGCGATCTCGCGTTGTTAATGGCGCTGGCTGCGCGGTTGCCTGCGGATCGCGCGCCATCCTTCCTCGATGTGCTGGGCGTGCTCGACCGCGAGCCGCAACTGCGTGATCTCAACAGGACAGAGGATCGCAATGCCGGCTTCGCCGCCGGCATGGCCGCCGAAAAACTTGACACCGGTCGCCGCTACGATCGCTCGCAAGCGCTGATCGAACGCGCCGAACGCGTGATCCCGCTGGGTGCGCAGACCTTCTCCAAGAGTAAGACGCAGTTTCCGCCCGGCGCGACGCCGCTTTTCGTCACCCATGGTGATGGTGGCAAGGTCTACGACGTCGACGGCAATCAATATGTCGATCTAGTCAGCGCGCTACTGCCCAACGTGCTAGGCTATCGCGATCCGGACGTCGATAACGCCATTCGCCGCCAGCTCAACCGCGGCATCAGCTTCAGCCTGCCGACCACGCTGGAAATGGAATTGGCAGAGCGTCTGATTCGGCACATCCCCTGCGCAGAGATGGTCCGCTTCGGCAAGAACGGGACCGACGCCACCTCGGCCGCGATCCGCCTTGCGCGCGCGGCGACGCGGCGCGACCGGCTCATTATGCTCGGCTATCACGGCTGGCAGGATTGGTACATCGGCGCGACCACGCGCAATCTCGGCGTGCCCGCCGCCGTCTCGGCGCTTTCGCATCTAGCGCCTTACGGCAATTTGGCGGCGATCGAAGCGCTGCTGCAAAAACATCCCAATGAATTCGCCGCCATCATCCTCGAGCCGATGAACACATCCGAGCCGCCGGCCGGATACTTTCAACAATTGAAGGACCTCGTGCACCGGCACGGCGCGCTCCTGATCTTCGACGAGATCATCACCGGCTTCCGCTGGTCGATCGGCGGCGCGCAGGCGCACTACGGCGTGGTGCCGGACCTCGCCTGCTTCGGCAAGGCCATGGGCAACGGCATGCCGATCTCGGCGGTGGTCGGTCGTGCCGACATCATGCGGCTTATGGAAGACATCTTCTTTTCCGGCACTTTCGGTGGCGAGGCGCTTTCGCTCGCCGCCGCGATCGCCACCATCGACAAGATCGAACGCGAGAAGGTTACCGGCAGGTTATGGGAGGTCGGCGGCGAACTAATGGCGCAGGTGCGCGCACGCATCGCCGCGGTCAATCTCGATGACGTGGTCGGCCTGGCAGGCGCGGCGCCCTGGGCGATCCTGACATACAAGGATCATGCCCACGCGTCGAAGGAGGCGATCAAGACCTTGCTCCTGCGCGAGCTGATCGCCGCCGGCGTATTGGTCAATGCGAGCCATAATGTCTGCTACGCGCACAGCCCGGCCGACATCGCACATGTGCTCAAGGCCTATGACCATGCGCTGGGCGAATTGCGCGAGGCGCTAGATGGCGGTGAGGTCGAACGGCGGCTCGGCAACCAGGTCATCCGTCCGGTCTTTTCCGTCCGTGCTGCGTTGTGACGATGGCTACGCGTATTTGAAGACGATTGGCAAGCGCGCTTCAAAGAGGGGATAAACGACATGATGCAAGCCTTTGAGAACTTTGTGGCTGAACCCTTTAGGCATCGGCGCTTCGATCTCGCCTGGTTCCGGCTGGCGCAACTCATGCATGAACGGACGAACGGCGGCTTCGATTCTCTCTATATGATTGCAGCCAAGGCACTGCGGCGCAAAGTCGACCTGCCAGCTTCTCCGCAGATGCCGGCGGGCCAAATCGCCAGTGTCGTCGCAGGGCTACGTCGCGATGGCTACATGATCCTGCCATGCAAGCTTTCCGGCGAGGACATCGAAGCGATCAACAATTTCGCGTTCTCGACTCCCGGTATCGCCGACGATCTCGCCAAGAGCGTCTCGATTACGCGTGACAATATCCCAAAGGGCGCGCCGCGCTACTACTGGTGGATGGATCAGCTCGCCGCCGTGCCCGCAGTGCAGCGCATGGTTGCTGACGGTCCGTATTGTGCGATCGCGCAGGAATATCTCGGTTGCCGGCCGATCCTTGCCCATCTCGATCTTTTTCTTGACCGGCCGTTCGAGGGCAAATACGAGCCCTATAGCTACCACTACGACAATGACGGACCGGGCTTTCTCAAGCTCTTCTTCTTCTTAACTGACGTGACTATCGGAACCGGCGCGCATTACTTTATGGCCGGCACGCAGGCGCATAGCAAGCCGACGCCGTTCGCCAAGGCGTCTTTGTATGAGAGCGACGCGCTCTATCGCCATTACGGTGAGGACAAGGAAGTTATCGTGCGTGGCCCCGCCGGCACCATCCTCGCTGAGGATACGTCTGGATTTCATCGCGGCAGCACGATCGAGCACAGCTACCGGCTAATGATGCAGTGGCAGTTCTCCGTTATCGACATGCCGACCGAGCAAGAACTCTATCGTGAACTGAAACCAGCTCGGGTGCGGGGTCTAAGCCCGCGTGTCGCTTCCATTACAAGTAAGTTTTTCGTCCCAGGTTGATGACTGTCTTGATATATCTTGGGCGCCTAATGCCTGCGATTGGCTGGCTGATAAATGCTTTTAAGTTTCCAGGGTTGCATTGCGCACTAAAAGTCGAAATCCTGGGCGCGGGTCAGCTCAGTTACGGAAGAAATGTCAGGATCGGAGAAGGAACTCGCGTCGAGCTTCCACGGACCAGCATCGTAGCGATTGCCGACAACGTTTCAGCCAGCCGTCTTGTTCATATTGCGCTTGCGGCCGGCCAACGCATCTCGATCGGTGCTGGGACAACCGTCCAGGACGGATGTCGTATCTACGGCGATTTGGAAATAGGAAGCCGTTGTATATTTGCACCGAACGTCTTTGTTTCGTCAGGCACACATGCGTTTGATACGATGCCATACCGTCCAATCCAAGAACAGGAACGGCTGGCCCCGATCGCTCCACAGCCAATAAAAATATTTGACGACTGCTGGTTCGGGATAAATTCGGTGCTGTTGCCGGGTATTACAATCGGCCGGGGCAGCGTGATTGGGGCAAACACGGTCGTTAATAGCGATCTTCCCCCATATAGCATCGCAGTTGGTTGTCCAGCGCAGGTTGTACGACAAAGGTTGGCGTTCCTTCCGAAATCGCGGATAGACGCCAACGTCGAAAGTGACTGGCCCTATTTTTACGACGGGCTTGAGCGGACCTCAGCTGCTAACGAAAACGAATTCGTGGCGCACCGCGATTTCACACTAGCAATGAACCATCCGGGTCCGAGAGCAGTACGGATATGGCTCGCCGGGGACAATGGTGAGGTTGTGTTCGCCGACCACCGCCAACCTCTGCCGAGGCAACTAGGCTTTGTGGAATTTGAGCTAAGCCGAAATAATTTTCAACTGCCGTTCTTAAAGTTTAGAACTAATGGGCGCTGTCGCATCCGCTTGGCTGAGCTCATATAGCCAGCGTTTTCGCCGTAATCCCGCAAATCGATGCAGCTAATGAATACTTTCAATTGCTGGCGAGTATTGTAATGAGGCCGCGCTTTATCCAACATGTGATATCAACATTTGGAATCACGGTGCTTCAACAGTTTGTTGGCCTTGGGCGCCAAATTCTCATTGCTGCATATTTTGGGCTTTCCCGGGAATACGATCAGTACCTTGTTATCTATGCCGTCGCGAACATAGCCGTATTCAATCTATCCTCAGTATTTGACACAGTCGCAGTGTCACGGCTGGCCAAGGTTAGGGAGAACGACGGCGACGATGCCTTTTGGCGAAACAGTAACCGGCTTTTTTTGCAATCGTTGTTCGGGGGCCTGCTTTTTTGCGTCGGTCTTTTAGTTGCTGTCCACGTGTTGCTGCCGGTCATTGCGGCTGGATTCAACGACGTTGACCGCGCTTCAGTACAGGAGCTGGTGCTATATTTTACGCTTTGGATTTTGGTTATTGTACCTTACTACGCAGTTTCCGCTCATCTTAAAGCGCTTTGGCAATTTCATTGGGTATTCGGTGCGGAGATTGTCGCCATTATCGTGTCTGCGGCCGTTCTGTGGCTTCGTCACGATACGATTGTCTGCCTGCCACTGGCCTATGGCGCCGGCTACCTAATTGCCTTTGTTATATTGATTGTGCGTCGTGGACTTAGCCGCGCGAAGACGCATGGCCGGACCGTCGGATTACTTCGCGGAATGGCCAATCAATATCTTGCCAACCAGCTTGGAAGCGTTGCTGGCTTCGTGGATCGCTATTTCCAGTCATACTTGGAGATCGGCGGAATTTCTGCGCTCGGATATGCCGGACAAATCGTCAACAACTTGTCGAGTCTAATGACGTTCCGAGAAATCTACGTCGTACCGCTTTCGACGGAACAAGGTCGTAACGAACGGCTCGATCGGATGCTACAGGGAATCGTGCTCATAAGCATACCATGCGTATTTTTCGTGGTTGAATATGCAAATCCGATTGTTAGCGTCTTATTTCAGCGCGGAAAATTCACGCCAGAGGCCGCTGTCTTGACCGGCGAAGTGTTGCAAATTCTGTCTATTTCGCTTGCAATCTCGTCGATGCTCGGCCCCATGGTGCGGCTTTTTCAAATTCTCGACCGCATATCATACAGTCATGTGCTTTATCTCGCGTCGCTCATCTGCACCGCGGCCTTCCAATATTTGCTCGTATTCCGGCTAGGTTGGGGTGTCTACGGTGTTGCTTGGGCAACGGTCGCAAATAGCGCGGTCGTGGGATTAGTGGTCGCTGGACTTGTTCGGCGTTGCGATGTTGTCGTTAATTGGCGCTCTGTATTGAGCCATGGCTTATTTGCCGCAGCAATCGCTGGTGGGGCATCTGCAATATCTTGGCCGTTCGCTTCGCAGTTTTCAGGTTTCGCAAGTCTTATAGTGGGTGGCACGCTGTTTAGTCTATTTGTGGCAGGGATCTATTTCATGGCGCGTCGGCGGTTGCGGCTGATCATTGGGTTTGGGTAGAGAGGTTGTTCAGCTACGCCCGATGAGACGTTTGACCGTGCGGCGTAGCAAGACATAAGGACGCCCTAACAATATATAGCGCATCGTCTTTGTGCGATACAGGAGCAGAATTCCTCTTGGCCACACAAATGGCATTGCAGGCTTCCGCGCTGCACGGGCCGCGATAAAGATACTGCCTGACAAGCGTCTGCATAAAACGACCTCGAAGCCGGCCAGCGCCAGCGCGTAACGCATCGAAAGACGCGTCGGGAAAAAGCTATGGACGTAGCCGGGAAGGGCGTGGTCGGAATTCGCCAGGAAATCAGCGAGCACGATACAGAAAAGACCATTCGGCGCCAGTTTTTCACGAACGATGCGCATGAACCGCATCGGTTTGGTGATGAAGTATATGGCGTGGGAAATGTGAATGATATCGTAGCCCGTTGCCAGCTTGAGCTCTTCAAATTGGCCAATCTGGGCCTGAATGCCGATCTCACTATGGATGAGCGCGGTCGAAGGGTCTGCATCGATACCTTCCGCATTCCAGCCGTGAACGGCGAATGCGCGTACGGTCTCGCCCAGTCCGCAGGCGATATCGAGAAAGCGGCCTGCGGTCTTGCGTGCGAGCGGTGCAAACAGCCGATAGGAACGTTGACCGCCGACTCTCGCAATCGCGCGACGATAGGCCCATATTTTATCCCGCTGGTTGGGCGTGGAATCAGAATCGATCCGGTTCAGTGCCCATAACTTTTGCAATACGTGAAGATTCGGCGGATGGCGCGGATAGGCATTGCCGCAGCGTTGGCACAATCGCCAATCATGCTCGGTGTCGTGGCCTTTCTCCGCGCGCAGTTGCTCGACTTGTGGATCTTGGACGGCGGCAATTGCCCAGGACTCTTGGTGCTCGCAGATCGGACAAGTCATTGTTCGCAAATCCTTGCTTTTCACCATTTTCCGCTATTGCCAGTGCGGAGGCGCTCAAAGATCAGAAAAACGTCCTATGCAGTGCGCGCAAGTCTCAATAGAACGAACTTCACCATAACTTCAACAATGACCAAGCCGAATTTCTTCATTATCGGAGCGCCCAAGTGCGGAACGACGTCGTTGGCCGCGTGGCTTGCCGAAAATCCGAACATCTATATGTCGCGGACCAAGGAGCCGCATTTCTTTAACACGGACCACAAGCGGTTTATTAATTCGCTGCAAAGTTACGAGCGCCTTTTCAGCGACGCCACCGACCGGCACGGCGCCGTGGGGGAGGCGTCGGTCTGGTATCTTTATTCGTCCTCGGCGGTAGCCAACATACTGGCATACAATCCCGCAGTGAAATTCATCGTCATGTTGCGTAACCCCATCGAGATGGCGCCTTCGTTGCACGAGGAGCTTGTGTTCACGGGCCGGGAAGATGAGCCGGATTTTGCCAGTGCCTGGAGCCTGCAGGAGGCGCGGCGACAAGGTAGCCACCTGCCACGTATGGTTTGGGAACCAAAGTACCTTCAATACGGCGACTTGTGCAGCCTGGGCGTGCAGGTCGAGCGCTTGTTCGAATTGGTTCCACGTGATCATGTAAAAATCATTCTGCTGGACGATCTGAGCAGTGATCCAGGCGGTGTCTATCGATCAGTCTTGCAGTTTCTCGGTGTTGACGACGACCACCGCCAAGACTTCACTACGCTCAATCGAGCCAAAAGTCGCCGCTGGCCGGGATTACTAGCTGTCGCGTGGGCTGTGACGACAGCCAAGCGGGCCTTGGGCATCGAAGGTGGGCTCGGACTATGGAAGCGCATCGATGCCGCAAATCGCGTGGAGCGGCCGAGATCGCCTGTTAGCTCCGATACGCGTAAAATTCTGCAAGATTATTTCAGGCGCGACATCGCCCGGCTTCAGGTGTTGATCGGGCGCGATCTCGGTCATTGGCTCACCGACCAGCCGGCAAAAATTCAAACCAGTAAAGTCGCAGTAGCGCGTCCATGACGCAGCCTGCCGTTTCAGTTGCGATACCCCTCTACAACAAAGCGGATTTCATCGTTGACACGGTCGCTTCAGTGCTCGCTCAGACATTCGCGGATTTTGAGATTGTTGTCGTCGATGACGGTTCGATCGACGATGGCGCGGCAAGGCTTCGTCAATTTGCCGATCCACGGCTGACTGTCATTGGGCAAAACAATGCCGGCGTGGCGACTGCTCGGACTCGGGCCATGCGCGAAGGGCGGGGCATCTATGTGGCCTTTCTTGACGCCGATGACATTTGGTTTCCGGGCCATTTGTCTCACTTGATGGAATTGAGTCGCCGTTTTCCGCAAGCAACATTGTTCGGTAATGATTTTGCCGAACGCTCGGAATCGAGTACCAAACTCCAGTATGAGGCTATCGGTGCCGTTCAATACCGCACCGTCGAAGACTATTTCGCGGAATGTGCATTCGGGCGTGCGCCTTTTTACACATCGTCGTGCATGGTCCTGCGTCAGCGGGCGCTCGATATCGGCGGGTTTCCGGTCGGAAATTATTGTGGTGAGGATCTGGCTTTGTGGATGATGCTTGCCGCCGACGCGCCGGTTGCAGTTAGTAATTTCGTTGGATGCCACTACCGCCGGGGTATCGATAGTCTGAGCCTCCAGCCATCATATCGGAACGCTATGGACGTTAGCATGTCGACGCTCGACGATATCCTGAAACGGCATCGCGAATGGCCGGATGCGCGCAAGAGTGCGGTTAGGGAATATTACTTTCGCATCGCACTGGCGCATTGTCTGGACTGCTTTCGGGCGGGTGAGTTCAAGCACGCGAAGGATTATCTTCGGCTTGCGGCCGGGACGCAGATGCAGCGCCGTCGGCTGTGGGAAGCACGCGTCCTCGCCTATGCGCCGGGGCCGCTCCGCGGGATATTGTTTAGGCTTTCCGATCTCAGGCGTGCCTAAGTTCGCAACGGGAGCTGCTATCAGTCGATGACCTATCGCATGGCACTATACGGGTTCGGCTCGTTTCCTGTCGTCTATCGGCATCTCGTCGAAGTCTCGCGGGCGGAAAGATCGCCGGTCGAGTTTTGTGCCATTTTAACGACGCCGAATTACCGCAGGGTAATGCGCGAAGTCTTGCCGCAGGAAGATATTCTTGATGTCTATGCGGAGCTGCCGCGCAAGCCTATTGGCGGCGACCTTTCATTTTTGTCGGGCTATCGCGGAAGTCTGGTCGAGGATCTCGCGGCGCTGAAATGGGCGCGAAGAAAACGCACCGGCCGATGGCGCCACGATCAAGGAATGGATTTCTATCGGCTCTACAAATCCTTTTTGATCGACCGGCGAGCCACGCACCTGCTGATGTCCGGGATTGAAACACCGGATGCAAAGATCGCAGTGGCGGTGGCGCAGGAAATCGGAATTGGCGTCATCGCGCCTGTGGACATGAGAAATCTGACCGGAACTTATTTCTCGGCCGATTCTTATGAGACGCCACCGGCCTATGCGGCAGCGACCCCCGAATCACGAACGCGTGCGGCCGAGTTCATACAGGGCTTCCGTCGCCGCGCGCTGCCAGCGCGAAACACACCCGGCGAAAACCGCAGCAGCGACGATGATCAGGTGTTGTTGGAGTCGTATTTGCCGTCGTTTACGGCACGGGTGAAGGGCTTTATCGAAGCGGTGTGTGAGCGTCCTGATCTGTTCGACCATGAGATGATCCGCGTATCGGTGATGCGAAGCTTCGATCCGATACGCAAGATTGTGCGCGGTCTGCGGCGGCGGCGGAATGAAACGCAATACGACATTGAAAGCGCCGATTTGCTGCCGCCGCGTTCCATTTTTTATCCGTTGCAGTATACGCCCGAGTCGTCGATCAACGTTCCTGCGCCATATTTCGTCGATCAGTTTCGAGTTATCGATGCTGTACGCTTCGCGATGCCAAGCGATTGCACTCTGGTGGTGAAGGAGCATCCAGCCTGTCTTGAGATGCGGCCGCCTGCATTCATACACCGGTTGAGGCGTGTCCCGGGGGTTATGGTGGCGAATGCGGCGATCCCTTCGGTTGACATGATCAAGCATGCGGATCTAACCGTGACAGTGACCGGCACAGCGGCTTTCGAGGCTTTTCTGCTCGGTCGTCCGGCTATCACCATCGGCCCGGGACTTTCGGCTTGGGCACTCGGCGGCCAATCTCAACTCGGCGATTTGCGGATTAGTCTCCCGGCTGCGATTGGGCGGTCCATCCCGGACGAGTTTGTCACGGAGCAGATCGCTAAGCTTCTTAGTGTGCGGTACCCGTTCTTCTTTGCGACGGCGCATATGGACGGCGAGCCCATGCTGCGCCGAGGCAATATTCGCCGCTTCTGGGCGGGAATCCTTGATCATCTGGCGCGAGAGCGCCGTATGAAAGAAACAGCAGCGTGATTCGCAATGTGAAAGCTGTCCGCTCGCGTCGGCGTTTTGAGTCAAGAAATGGGATATCGGCTGCTTATCAGCGACACGCGGAGACGCCGTTATGATGGCGCTTCAAATCGTGTCGGGCGAGGAGTTCTCCGCGAATATAGAGTCATGGCGCCGCAGTGCAGAGTTCTCTCTGATCGACGAGCATCCGATCTATGGTGCGTTTGGGCGTTCTTACTATCCCGCGGTCTATGGAGAGCGTCGTTCTGACGCAAGTTTTGCCGTGATATCCGGGGGGCAGCCTCTGGCTATCGTGCCGTGCACATTTGGCGAAACGGAACTCGACTATTTCGGTTCTGCTATTCGTATTTTCATGCGTTCGGGCCTTGAAGGATCTGAGGCACAGCGGGCTCTTGTAGCTGTCTTCTCACATATAGATTCGATTATGTCGGCGCATGGCATTCGTCGTGTCACAGTTCGTGACGACGACAGACTCGGTACTCTGTCTTCGATTGGCAAGCTGGCGCTTAATCGTCGCGCCTCCGCCGAGATGCGATTGTCGGGGTTCTGCGCGCTCGATGAGGGTGAAGCCGCCATGCGGCGGGGTTTGCGCAAAAGCTTCCAGTCATTGGTCAACTGGGGGCAGCGCAATCTTAAAATTACGAGCGTCGGCGGCGGCAATCCTGACCGGGCTTTGTTTACGCGCTATCGCGAGTTCCACTCCGTGGTGGCCGCACGCGTGACGCGATCCGAGCAATCTTGGGATGCTATGTTTGACTCGATCGCTGCCGGGCATGGCGAATTGGTATTGGGCTTTTTGGCGAGCGGCGAACTCGTCGCTGGAAACCTGGTGGTCGATGGCACAACGACAAGTTTTTATGCGTCTGGCGTCTACGATCGCGAGCGCTTCGACCAACCGCTCGGCCATTGGCCGCTATGGTTGGCCATGCTGCACAGTGCTGAGCGCGAAAAGCGCGTCTTCGACCTCGGAGATCTACCGCTTGCCGGTACGGCGACGGAAAAGGAATTCTCCATCGGCTATTTTAAGCGCGGTTTTGCAACGACAATCGGCACTTGGATTGCTTGGAAATGGCCAGTTTCTAGCGAGGCGGAAGGTGGCGGCGGCTGAAACCGGCCGTATTAGCTGTGGTAATTGGATTTGCCGTTACCCACTATTGCCTGGAGGTTTTGACGAGGGCAGGAAACGGAACAGGGCTTTCTCGCAGCGGTGTCCGAACGCGATGCCGGAGCGTTCGAAAATCATGAATGAAATCCATGCGGCGGCAAGCGTCGCTAATACGGCAGCAGCGACCACGATGAGTGCAGCCTCGGGCGCTCCGGCAGTGGCTGCAGTCAAGGTGACAATCAGCGGATAGCCGATCGCAGCGTGATACAGATACCAGCTAAACGAAACCCGACCGAAAAACGATAGCATTGGAAACGCGATTGGCCATTTCAATGCGATGGCCAGAATGAGTCCATCAACGATCACAAAAATGGCGAGACCAGCCGCGAAGTAATTGCCAAACAAATAGGTCGCGAAGGCCGTGACAATCAATAGCGCTAATAGAGCAGGTACCGACATCTCGCCGCGAGTCCAGGGGCCGTACTGCATACCGACGAAGCAGAAGGTTAGATACGTCAAGAATGTGCTTGCTTCGCCACGGTGAGCAAAAATAACCCCATTCATGGCAATGGCCGCGTAAGGGGCAAGCCGCAAGGTGATCTTGCCCGCGCGCATCACGAACGGAGCGACAGCGTAGAATTTGATCTCGATAAGCAACGTCCAGATCACGCCAAGCATGAGGGGTGCGCCAAGAATATCCTGAAGTAGTAAGGCATTGATGGTGACTTCGCGCAGCGTCCACTTGTGGCCGTCGGGAGTTAAGCGATCGATGATCAAAATTACCGCGATGCACACAAGATACGCGGGCAAAATGCGAAATATACGGCGGCTGAAATATCGAACGAGGTTGCGATCGCTGGCTAGATGCCTCTCGATCAAAAACCCGCTCAGCATAAAGAACAAAGTCACGCCGCCGAGCCCGAATGGGCCGATGATGATGTTGGCCCACCCGCTGAAGATACGATCATGCAGATAGTGGAAGATGACAACCAGGACAATCGCCAACCCCCGTGCCGAGTCGAGACCTATCAGTCGGATTTTGTTACGCTCAGGTTGCTGCATCGTATCTCGGCGCGCATTTGTGACGACCAATAAGCGTCTAGCAGAATATCGCCGAGCGATGAAACCCGGATTGCGCCGCAATCATTTCTTAAGCCCCATTTCTCGATGCTGAATCAAAAGATACAAGAGGGCATGGCGGGCATCACTGGAAGAGGCAGCTATCCGAACGAGTTAATGTTCGTCTGCACCGATTTGAATGTCGGTGGAACGGAGCGGCAGTTAGTGGCACTTGCCGTGGCGCTTGTTCGTCTGGGTTGGCCGATCAGCGTCTACAGTCTTGCTGGATCCGGTCCCTTGCAGGCCGAGCTCGAAAGCGGCGGTGTGACAGTTGTTCTGCCGCCAATGAATCGGTCGCACGCCGGCACGTCACGGCTCAAGCGCATATTTGCGTTCTGCGTGGCTGTGCCTCATCTTACATTTTCTATGCTGAAGCGGCGTCCGGCAATTATCCATTTCTTGCTGCCCGAAGCTTATCTGGTTGGCGCGCCGATTGCCGGCCTGGCGCGAATACAGATCAAGGTCATGAGCCGTCGCAGCCTCAATCTTTATCAGACAAACGGCTTGGTTCGTCGGTTCGAGTACTGGTTGCATCGTTCGATGAGCGCTGTTCTTGGCAATTCGCTTAGCGTCATTAGTGAGTTGAGAGGCGAGAAGGTGCAGAGCAGGCGTCTTGGCCTTATTTACAATGGCATCGATGTGAGTGCGTTCTCTAAATTCAATGCGCGGCAAGCTCAGCGGGAATCGCTTGGCATCGCTCCGGATTCATTCGTCATGTGTATGGTTGCCAATCTCATTGCCTACAAGGGGCATCGCGATTTGCTCGACGCGCTCGGACGGACGGCAAGGGAATTACCGGCGAAATGGCATCTGTTCCTGGTCGGCCGCGACGACGGTATCGGCGCACAATTGCAGGAACAGGCGGAGCGGCTCGGCATCCGAAAAAATATTTCTTTTCTTGGCTCGCGCAGCGACATCCCATCTTTGCTGGCGGCGAGCGATCTCGCTCTATTGTGTTCACATCAAGAAGGGTTCGCTAACGCTATTCTTGAAGGAATGGCCGCTGGGTTGCCGATGGTTGTGACGGATGTGGGAGGTAATGCGGAGGCGGTGATCAACGGAGAAACGGGTTTCGTAGTGCCGGCGCACAATCCGGATAGACTAGCAGATGCAATTCTTCGGTTGGCAAAGGATCCGAGTATGCGAAGCGCCTTTGGCGCCGCGGCCCGGCGGCGTGTCAACGAGCATTTCACCATGGAGCGCTGTGTGGTCGCCCACGATCAGCTTTATCGTAAACTCTTGGCCGGCGGCGTGCCGGGCGATATGGCCGAAATTGCTGTGGCGGAGCCGCACCCGGCGACTTAAGCCCAGCGATCGCGCCAGGCTTCGAACATCAGTACGTTCCAGAGCATATATTCGTGGTTGCGGCGGCCGCTGAGGTGAGCATCCCAGGTCTGTCGTACCCGCGCCGCGTCGAAAAAACCCGCCTGCCGTAGCCGCGGTTCGGCCAGCAGATTCTCCGCCCATGGCCGCAGCGGCCCGCGCAACCAGTCGCCGAGTGGAACCGCAAAGCCCATCTTCGGACGCTCCACCAGTTCTTTGGGCACATGACGATAGAGCACCTGTCGCAGTAGCCACTTGCTCATCCCGCCACGGATTTTCGCTTCGCGTGGCAGGCGCCATGCAAATTCCACCACGCGATGGTCGATCAGCGGCACGCGCGCTTCCAGCGCGACCGCCATGCTAGCGCGGTCGACCTTGGTCAAGATGTCGTCCGGTAGATAGGTCACTTGATCGAAATACTGCATGCGCTCGAGCAGGTCGGGAAAGTCCTTGTCGATCTGTGCATCCCACAGGACGCCCTTCGACTCATCCGCGTTTAGTACGATATCGCTCGGTTCCCAATGCGTTACCAGCCGGCGATACAATTCGGTCTCGCCGTTACACGGCAGCACCGCGGCGAATTTGTGCAGCTTATCGCCGATTTGCCGCTGGCGCATGGATGCCGGAATGAAAGACAGCAGTTTGGTCCAGCGGTCGGCCGGCAGGGCGGTGATCATGCCCGCCAAAGCCTGGCGCACCGGATGCGGCAGCATCGAGAACGAGCGCCAGATCTGGGCCGTGAGTTGGTATCGGTTGTAGCCAGCGAACAGCTCGTCGCCGCCGTCGCCAGACAGCGCAACAGTGACGTGACGACGCGTCATCGCCGAGACGAGGTAAGTCGGGATTTGTGAAGAGTCAGCGAATGGCTCGTCGTACATGTCTGGAAGGTTGGGGATGACGTCGATTGCTTCCTTCGGCGTGACCATCAGTTCGGTATGCTCGGTGCCGAGATGCTTGGCGACTGCCGCCGAATGGGCCGCTTCATTGTATCCGGCGAGCTCAGAGCCGATCGTGTAGGTTCGCACGGGGCCGGCATTGGCGGCCTTCATCAGCGCGACGACGGTGGAAGAGTCGATGCCGCCCGACAGGAATGCGCCGACCGGCACGTCGGCGACCATGCGACGCTTCACCGCGTCCTTGAGCAAGGCCTCCAGCTGATCCGTCAGTTCAGCATCGCTGCCCTGCATCGGATTGGCGCGACCAGCCTTTGCTACAATCCGCGCATCCCAGAAGCGCTCGAGTCGCGGCTCGCCGTTCCACGGTAAAGTGAGAATGGTGCCGGGCTCGAGCTTTTGCACGCCCTCGTAGATCGTGTGCGGGGCGGGAATATAATTGTGCCGCATGAAGGCCGCGAGCGCCGCGCGGTTGGTGCGTGCGGTCCAGCCAGGATGGGCGCGCAGCGCTTTGAGCTCAGAGCCGAACATAAACAGACCGCCAAATTTCGCCCAATACAGCGGTTTGATGCCCATACGGTCGCGTACCAGACTGAGCGTGCGCTCGCGGCGGTCCCACACCCCGATGGTGAACATGCCGATCAGTCGCTTGATGGTATGCGTCACGCCGTCGGCGGCGAAGGCTTCCAGCATCACTTCAGTGTCAGAATGGCCGCGAAATTTGACGCCACGCGCTTTCAACTCGGGCCGCAGTTCCTGGAAATTATAGATCTCGCCGTTGAAAGTGACGATGAATCGCCCGTCCGCGGACACCATCGGCTGATGACCGGCCGGCGACAGGTCGACGATCGAGAGCCGCCGCTGCGTCAGCGCGATGCCCGCTTCTGCGTCGCTCCAGACGCCGTGGTCGTCGGGGCCGCGGTGGGCGAGGCAGTCGGCCATAGCGGAGGCGTCGCGCTCGAGCTTCTCGCGCGATCCGGCCGCTGAATTCAAGACGCCTGCAATGCCGCACATCGTTTATGGATTCCGAGAAGCCGCGTTACGCTATTGATTAACCTGCTCGGCTCGATCCAACAACGAAGAATTTAAAATTTTGTTTGATCACGTCCCGCTCGGACGGGGTGCGTAGTGCTTTGGCGAATCTTGTCGAATAGTTTGCCAATTGGCTCGGCCGCTAGAATAATGAGCAGCGGTTCGAGCGGCAGCCGGTAGCGTAGCGATGCAATTGAGATGATGTGCACAAACGTGAAATAGCCGACAATTATATAAAGCGGCGCGAGCAGTCGCCATTGCCGCCAATGCCATGCGGTGCAGAGCAAGGCGAGCGCGAGAATGGGTCCGAAGCTCAGGGCGCTGATGGTAAAGTAAGCGCGCGATTGGAATTCAACGGTATTGGGAAACACGTTCCAGAAACGAATAAATTTCTTAGCGGCCAACCGCAGAAAAGCCACCGGATCAGTCTCAATATAGTCGACGGCTGCCTTGCTGAAGGCGCGTTGCCTCTCAAGTTCGTCGGGCAATGCGTTAATCCGGGCGAAAACGTCCGGCTCTACGTCGCTTGCCCAATCAATGCCTGCGTCCCGATTGTGAGAGTTGTTGCCGACATACAGATTGACGGCGCTGCCGGTGGTGAACGGAACGAAGGTGTGGAAAATTGCAGCATTGCGTATCCACCACGGGCTCATGAAGGCGCCGAAGAGGCACGATGTTGCGAGCAAAATTGTGAAAGTCCGGCGCCAATTCGCACCAGCGAGCCACGCGGTCGCCGCGATCAGCAATGGCGGCAGGATCGTTAGCGTTGCCTTGGTCAGCGTTGCCGCGGCGAAGCACAGGCAGGCGGCCACAAGCGCCCTATCGATTTGCAATCCGCGCTCGCGCCACCAATACATTGCGGCTATGCCGGCGAGCAATAGCGTGTTGAATAGCGTCTCGCTCAGCAGCAGGCCTTGATAGAAGAGGAAAAATGGGTAGAGCGCCATGATGCAAGACGCGATGAATACCACCTGCACCTTGTCGAAAATCAGACGCGCGATGAAGGCAACTAAGCCACATTGCATCGCCAGCAGGATTGATTGCGCGAACCGTATAGACATGATCGCCGCATGCGATCCGAACAGCCACACCGCAGGCGCGTAAAAGAGGGCGGTGCCGGGCATCTCCCAGGCGCGGTCCGAGCCCACCCAGAATTCGCCGCTGGTGGCGAGCTTGATGGCCGAAGCAAGAAATCGCTGTTCGTCGGGAAAGATCGTGGTGGCCGGGAAATACAATAGATTGACGATCGAACATGCTAGAAGGCATGCAATAACTGGTAATCCCAAGATGACACGTCGTGTATTCATTGATGCAGCAAAGCACTTGCGTTTGCGGTTTTCTTAAAGCTTCGTTCGGCATAGGGCGGTTTTCCAGCGAAAAAATCAATGGCTTCTAACTTTAATCCGCAGCGGACTAAGCCAGTGCTCGTCTATCTCGTGACCGAGGATTGGTACTTCCTGTCGCACCGGCTGCCGATGGCGCTCCAGGCGCAACGGGCGGGTTATGACGTACACGTCATAACCCATGTCAACAAAGGCGCCGATGCCATCAAAACACTCGGCTTTCATCTTCACGCCGTAGTATGGCGGCGCGGCAGCGTCAATCCGTATGGTTTTGTTGCCAACATTCGCGCCGTGTCTCGACTTTATCGCGAAATCGACCCCGATATTGTACATCACGTCGCGTTGCAGCCCACAATTGTCGGCTCGCTGGCGGCCAGTGGGCACCGTTATGTGCGGCTCAATGCTTTGGCCGGCCTGGGTTTTGCGTTCACGTCGGACACGCCGAAGGCTATGGTTGCACGTCCTATTTTGCGCGCGCTCTTGCGGCATGTCCTCGGACATTCAAGCGCATCGGTGCTGGTCCAAAATCCCGACGATCGTGCGGTGGTGCGCAGCCTCGGCATCGCTGACGAAAAGATATTTGTTATTCCAGGCTCGGGCGTTGAGACCGACAAGCTCACGCCTCTACCCGAGCCTGAGGGCCCGGTAACGGCGGCCTTTGTGGGACGTCTGCTAGACGATAAAGGTGTACGCACGCTGGTGACGGCGCATGAGATTCTAGCTCAGCGCGGCGAAGCCGTTCGGCTATTGATCGCCGGCGAACCTGATCTCGCCAATCCGGCATCGATTCCAGCGGACGAGATTGCAGCATGGGGCCGTCATCCTGGAATTGAGTTGCTCGGGCAGGTGACAGATATCCGCGATGTCTGGAAGGCGGCACACATCGCTGTGCTGCCGTCGCGGCGCGAAGGCCTACCCAAGAGCCTGCTGGAGGGGGCTGCTTGCGGGCGACCGATTATCGCCACCGACGTGCCCGGCTGCCGGGAAATCGCGCGACCGGGCGTCAATGCGTTACTGGTGCCACCCGACGATCCGGGGGCGCTTGCGGATGCCCTCGGTCGGCTTGCGAATGACGGGGATTTGCGACGTCGGTTTGGCCAAGCGGGACGCCGAATTATAGAGAGTGAATTTTCAGCACAGCGTGTTGGGCGAGAAATTTGCGATCTCTATGATCGATTGCTCGACAGGGTAGCCTTGAAAGAGAATATGTAATGGTCTTGTCGTCCCGCAAAGCAGCCATTCTTGAAAACTCCAACAATCTTGCCGGCAAACGACAGGACTATCGGCGGCGCGCCGCCTTTTTTCACGCGGAGGACCTTCGATATCTGCGGTTTTTGATTCCGGAGGGATCACGCGTTCTGGAGATCGGCTGCGGGACCGGTGACACGCTTGCTGGCCTTCGCCCCAGCTATGGCTTCGGAATCGATTTCAGCCCAAGCATGATCGACGAGGCCAAACGTGTTCATCCTGACCTGGAATTTCGGATCGGCGACGCCGAGGATCCTGATTTCATTAGGTCCTTACCTGGCCCGTTCGATGTAATTCTAATTGTTGATACAATTGGCTCGCTTGACGACTGTCAGACGGCTTTGGAGAATTTACACACCCTTTGCACGCGCTCAACGCGAGTCGTCATCGCGTATTATTCGCACCTGTGGGAGCCATTGATCGCGCTGGCAGAGTGGCTGGGTTGGCGTGCGCACCAGACGCCGCAAAATATCATGGCACCCGCCGATATTCATGTCCTGACCGAGCTTGCAGACTTCGAGGTGGTGAAGTGGGAGGCGCGATTACTATCGCCGATGCGGCTGATGGGAATCGGCCGCCTTGTTAATCGCTTTATTTCGATGCTGCCGGGTATTCGATATCTGAGCTTGCGGCACTACTCTGTTTGTCGCTCGCTGCGACACGACCGCGATGACATCAAGTCTGTTTCAATCGTCATTCCCGCCCGCAATGAACGAGGCAACATAGCGCCCGCTGTACAGAAACTGCCGAAATTCTGCGAAGACCAAGAAATCATCTTTGTCGAAGGCCATAGCCGTGACGGCAGCTATGAGGAGATAGAACGCGTCATCGCTCAATATCCCGACCTCGACATCAAGGTGATGAAGCAGCCTGGGAAGGGAAAAGCGGACGCGGTATTTTCCGCTTTCGACGTGGCGCGTGGCGATGTTCTTATGATCCTGGACGGCGATTTGACCGTGCCACCCGACCAACTACCGAAGTTCTGGAATGCGATCACCAGCGGGAAAGGCGAATTCATTAATGGATCGCGCCTCATTTACCCGATGGAAGACGATGCGATGCAGTTTCTCAATCACATCGCCAACAAGATTTTCTCGATAGCCTTTTCATGGCTGCTTAATCAGCGGCTGACCGACACGCTCTGCGGCACCAAGGTTCTTAGACGGTCGGACTATCAAAGGCTCAAGCTTGGACGAAAATATTTCGGTGATTTCGATCCGTTCGGCGATTTTGATCTTATTTTCGGCGCAGCAAAGCTCAATTTGCGGTTCATCGAGGTGCCGGTTCGTTATGGCCGCCGCACCTACGGAACGACGAATATTTCGCGCTT
>JABDGM010000037.1:38912-39338 GCA_013286045.1 Planctomycetota bacterium
GATCAAAATGGTTGTGTTCGCCTTTTTGCGCATCAAGGCACTATAGGTGCGCTACGGCTACTAAGGAAAAGCACATCTTGGTAGCCATCGTGCTCAAGTGTTGCCGAAGCAATTGGCTCAGGTGAGCGAAATCGGCGTAGCCGGTATCCTCGGTATCCAAGGGCCGCAAGGAAACCGGCAAGCTCCCGAGCGTTCGAATGTTGATGGCGCAGTGCGGCGTCATCGATTTCGATAAACAATGCAGGGCTGCAGCGTTCCAGCATTCGCGAGGCGCCCCGTAGCACAAGCATTTCCGCTCCCTGAACGTCGATTTTGACAAGTGACACGTCGGGGTCGTCATGCTCGGCCAAAATCGCATCGAGAGTAACCGCCGGGATCGGCACGCCACTTGTACCGAGTTTGTGATCGCCGGGATGGTCAGGGTTG
>JABDGM010000038.1:0-27434 GCA_013286045.1 Planctomycetota bacterium
AAACGTCTAACGGCGTCGTTTGGAAACTGCACCAGCCGGCCAGGCGCTTTTTGTGAGTCGCACCTAGTAAGGTAAACGGATGAAAACAGTCTTATTCGGATTAGATGGGGCTACCTACACAGTCCTCGATTCGCTGATGGATCAGGGCGTGATGCCCAACCTGAGCGCATTCTGCCGGGCTGGCGTACGCGCCAATCTTACTTCCACGCCTCTGCCGATCACGCCCCAAGCGTGGACCACGCTCGCTACCGGCCGCAGCATGGGCCATCACGGCATCCATGATTTTGTCCGTATGGAGCAGACCGATCGGGGCTTTATGCTCCGCTTCAACTCGGCACGTGATAATCACTCCCCCACGCTATGGAAGCGCCTCTCCCAGCTCGGCATGCGAGCCACCGCGCTCAACTACTACGGCCTCGCTCCCGCCGAGCCCGTCAACGGCCACACAATGCCCGGCTTCGTCCCGGGTCGCTACCTCAAGCGCTCGAGCTATCCGCCGGATCTATTCGAGCGACTTAAGAACGTTCCGCACTTCGATGTCTCCGTCCTCGGCCTCGACCTCGATATTGAGAAGGAAGGTCTCGCCGAGATGCCGCCCGAACGCTGGAAAGAGTGGATTCAACTCCACATCGATCGCGAGCGGGCATGGTTCTCCACGCTCGAATATCTCATGCTGAATGAGCCTAGCGATCTCACCGCGATCGTCTTCGACGGAGTCGACAAACTACAGCACCTCGCGTACCGCTATCTCGACCCGGCGATCGCGCCGCAGCAGCCCACGCCGTGGGAAGAAGAGGTCATCGAGCTGTGCCACAAGTATTTCCGGCAAGCAGACGAATTCCTCGGACGAACGCTTGACCTCGTCGGCGAAGATGGCCGCGTATTCATCGCATCCGATCACGGCTTTACCGCGACGACCGAAATCGTCTATATCAACAAGTACCTCAACGATCTCGGTTACATGCACTGGAACCGTGCGACCGCTGAGGATACGACCGAATCGATCGTCGTTGAACGGCTTACGAAATTCGTTGGAACCTACGACTGGCCTCGCACGCGTGCCGTCGCTCTCACCGCGAGCTGTAACGGCGTCTACATCGTCAATGTGCCGCCTGCCGAGTATCACGCCTTCCGCGAGAAACTGATCGCTGATCTCCTGAATCTGCGCGGCCCCGACGACGGACAGGTGATCACAGAAATCAAGAAACGCGAGGCATGGTTCGCGGGCCCTTTCATGGAACGCGCGCCCGACCTCACACTCACACTCCGCGACTTCGGCTTCCTCTCGACGCTGAACGCCGCGCAGCCCGTAATGACTCGCCGTTCTCCCGCCGGCACGCATCACCCCGTCGGCGTGCTCCTCGGCGCCGGCCCTGGATTAAAGCAAGATGCGGAAGTCGAAACGCTGAACATCCTGGATGTCGCGCCGCTGCTTATGTATAGCGTCGGCGCCGAGATCCCGGCCGAGTTCGAAGGCTCGTTTCCAGCTTCGATGTTCGACGCCTCGTATTTGGACCTCGTTCCGCCGCGTTCCGCGGCTGTCGCAAACTCGGACGCCGAGGGCTTCGAATCTCAAACTGGCGAGACCGACGATCTCGAACGCATGGATGCCGACGACGAACTTGTCCTCGCCAATCGACTCCGTAGCCTCGGATACATCGATTAATTAAATGTCTATTTTCACCGTCCATCGCGACAACGTGAAACTCACCGGCCGCATCGCCGGCGACGAGGTCGCTCCGTGCACGGGGCTACTTATCCACGGCCTGAACACGAACATCGCGTTTTGGCACCCTGCACTGGTCCGCGCCCTCGGTAACTCACATCGATTGCTGATGTACGACCAACGCGGTCACGGGTACAGCGATATGCCTCCGACCGGTTACAGCTGTGCCGAGTTGGCCCAAGATGCGCTCGCGATCCTCGATTCGCACCAAGTAGCGACAGCCGACGTCATCGCCCACAGTTTCGGCTCCGGCGTGGCGCTAAAACTCGCGCAACTTTTCCCCGATCGCGTTCGCAGCCTGACCATACTGGATGGCCGCGTCCGCTGCTTTCAGCCCGATGTAAGGATCGGTGACTGGTCTCACTTCCCGCGTTGGAGCGCCCACTTCGAACAGGGCGGCGTTCACCTGGATCCCGCTTGGGAGCTCGACTGCACGCTCCCACTCCGCTTCGAGGGGCTCGACTTAAGTCGCGTCGACAACAGCCTTGCCGCCGATGGTTTTTTTGTCCCAATTTACAGCAGCCGAGCGCTCGCCAAATATCGGAAGTTGCTCACCGAAACCAGCGCACTCGAGGATTTTCGCAGCCCGAATGACTTGACCCAAGAAGATGTCCGCCAGGTTCGCCAGCCTACGGCGTTAATCTACGGCGCGATCTCTCCGTTCTTGCCAACGGGTCACGCCTTGGCGGCCGATCTGCCAAACGGATCGCTCCAAATCCTCGAAGGCTGTGGTCACAATTTCCCATTCAATCACCCGCTGCGCACCACAAACGCAATCGAAGCCGCCAACGCTGGATTCACGCCATCTCATCAATGTCAACGCTAACCACCAGCCCCGATGTACGCGTAACCGAACGGCAGAGCGGCGCCCCGCGCCCGCTCAGCTTCGGCCACTTCCAGCGCGTGGCAGAAAACGGTTTCGGCGATGGCAGCAACTCCTACGCTTATTCCTCCTGCTGGTACGACGACCATCTCTATATCGGTTCGAATCGAGATATCCTGCCGCTCTTAATTCTCCGCCTCCCCTTCGATATCCCGTTCCGCACCGCGCCGGTTCGCGTTCCCAAAGACTACACCGGCCTCGACCTCCGCGGCCAAATTTGGCGCTACAATCCGCGCACCCGCGTATGGCAACGCGTCTATCAGGCTCCGATGGTATCCGGTTACCAGGGCCGTCAGGTGCCTGAAGCGTTTGGCTTTCGCGCGATGACAGTCTTTCAAGGCGAGACCGACGATCGCCCCGCGATTTATACACTCCCATTCGTCGGCCGAAACGCGCTCGATGCCGTCGCGCTGAGGTCGATCGATGGCGTCACGTTCCATCGCATCCCGCCGCCCTGCGTGCCCGGCCTGGAAGAAATCTTCGGCTCGTTCCGCTCGATGGCGCCCTTCAAAGGTAAGCTGTTTGCTTCCCCGGCCAGTAGCAAACCGCGACCCGAAGCATCCGGCTACACCAGCGACGGCCGCGAAATCCACGTTACGCTCGCTAACACGTCTCGTGCATCGGCCGTGCTCTGCTCGTCCGATCCCGCGAGCGGCAAATGGGAACTAAGCTCGCTCCCCCTATTCGGCGACCGCACCAACACCAGCATTTTCGATATGGTCGCCTGCGGCGACTACCTCTACTCCGGTGCGTTCAATCTTCGCCATGGATTCCAAATCTATCGCACGAAGGGCGAGGGTCCGCCACCGCACCATTGGGAAAAGGTCCTCGACCTTGGCGCCGACCGTGGCGCGCTGAATCAATCAGCCATCTCGATGACCGAGTTCCAAGGCGCGCTCTACATCGGCACTTGCATCCAAAACAGCGGCTTCGATCCCGTATATCAAGTCGGCCCAGCCGCTGGCGAAGTGCTTCGCCTGTATCCTGATAAGACCTGGGATCTGGTCGTGGGCGAACCTCGCATGACGCGCCAGGGCCTCAAAATACCCTCGAGTGGCATGCGCGCCGGCTTCGACAACCCACTCGCCGGCTACATTTGGCGGATGACCGTTCACGACGACACCCTCTACGTCGGCACGTGCGATAACTCCGCCTTTGTTCCCTTCTCGAAGGGTGACCGCTGGCCCGAGCACGCCCGATTCTTGCTCGATTCGCCATTCATGGAACGCTACATGTCGCTCGTCGGCGGCTGCGAGCTGTGGCGCACCACGAACGGCAATTCTTGGACCCCGATCACTCGCAACGGTTTCGGCAACCCTTACAACTTGGGCATCCGCACCCTCATCTCCACACGCGTGGGGTTGTTTGTTGGCACTGCCAATCCCTTCGGCCCCGATGTCGCCGTCCGCGGCCTCACCGGTTGGGAGTTCCAACCTAATCCGCGTGGTGGTACCGAAATCTGGCACGGTTCACTGGACCATCCGCCGCTTACCGAGCGACCTCTGGGAGAAACTGAAACAAGCCAGGAAGGCTACCACCGCCTCAACCCAAAGACCTCCGCCATCACTTCTGCGGCCGATCCCTTCCTGCGTCTCGTATCCACGCCAAGCGACCTCGTCGGCCTCAGCGAGAGCGTCGAAGAAGAGTTGCAAGAATACTTCGGTGGTAATTGCCGAAATGTCGGTTTTTGGCCGAACAAGTCCACTAAACCATACGAAGCGACGCGCGCGCTCATCCGCGAATGTTGCCACTTACTTCGCAACAAAGTGAGCGACCGTGTCCGCTCTATCCTCGCTGTTTCCTCGAGTCCCACCGAGCTAACGGTCGAGCTTTCTGAACAATTCGCAGACGTAGCCGTGCAGGTTGTAACATCCGAAGGAGTACGTCGACTTACCGACACACAGTACGATGCCGCGCTGTGGATCGAAGCGGCCCCCGCGGCAGATCGCCACGCCACGCTCCCGCTGATCTGCGCCCGCCTCCGCCGCGGCGGCTGCGCTGTCTTTGCCGACGCCATCCGCAGCGACGTCGCGACGCCTGCTGTATCTAACGGTCGCTCGCGTAATGGCGCCGTGTCGATCACCGATTCCGCCGCTCACTTTCTTACCGACCTTTCCACTGCCGGGTTCGTCGATGCAAACTCGCTCGACGTCACCTCACAAACCTGGCTCCCGTTCTTTAATCACTCGCGCAACTACTTCCTCGCAAAGCTGTTGCTGAACCAAATCGACGCCGCCAAACAAGCCTCAATCTTTGCCAGCCTTCCGGCCGGCGAGCTTGGCCTCAAATCGTACCTTCTCGTCTCTGCCTTCAAACCCAAGACGACCGATGACAATTAAGTTGATGCCCGTAAATACGACGTACGAACCCTTCAGCCTCGAGCCGGAATACGTCGCCGCCAACCAAGGCTTCGTCGACCATGTCGAATTAAGCCAAGTTCGCCATTTCCTCGACCTCGCCTGCGGTACTGGCACCGTTAGCGAGCTCCTCTTGGAAAAGTCGCCCGCTGCTCACCTCAACGGTGTCGATTACGACCCTGTACAAGTCGAACTCAGCGCCGAACGCTTCCGCAAGCTTGGCTATGAAGTTCGCGTTGGCTTCGATGTGACCGAGGATTACTCCACCGGCAAACCAGTGCTCGCTTTTGGTGAAGGCTCCTGCGCCGACCTGCCGTTCGAACCCGCCACTTTCGATTGCATAACCATCGCCAACGCCATTCACATCATAGAAGACAAGAAAAAGCTGCTGGCCGATATCTCGCAGCTTCTCAAGCCCGGCGGCGTGTTCGGTTTCAACTCCACGTTCTATTCCGGCTCCATTCCCGAAGGCGCCGACCGCCTCTACATGGACTGGCTAATTTTCGCCACGGAGCACATCACAAATAAAAACAAACTGCTTGAAGCCGAAGGCAAACCGACTATCCGCCGTGTCCGCGGCACCACGCGGCGCGCCTTCACGAATCGTTGGTACAGCCCCCAAGAATGGACCGAGTTCCTCGCCGAAGTCGGCCTCAAAGTCACGAGCATCAACGAACGCCTCGTCGAGCTTTCGGAGCGCTCCTTCACCTACGTGGGCGCGTACGGCGGCTTGGCCGAAGTCTTACTCAGTGGCTACCCCGTGGACGAAGCCTCCGAAGCCCTGCAAGCCGCCGCCGGACCCGCTATGCGCGCCTCAAACGCCACAGTGGCTCCGCGCAATTACCTCGAAATCTGGGCTACGAAATCTTGATGGTACGCGCAGGCACGATATTGCCAGATACAAACCGCACGACGCTGTCCCACGACAACGCGTTCGCGGGCAAGGTCGCGCTCATCGTCGGAGGTACGCGTGGCATCGGCCACGCCGTGGCCATCGCACTCGAGGCGCGTGGCTGCAAGACATTCATCGTCAGTCGCACGGCCGGTAACTTCGACGAGATTTCCGCCGAATCAAAGAACGTCGGCGAACGAATATCATGCGATGTTCGAATTGCCGCCGACGTTGACGCCGCGTTCCAACAAGTTGTCGATCGCCACGGGCGCATCGATATCGTTGTTAACAGCGCCGGCATCGGACGCAGCGCCGCCAGCAAAAACCGCGTCGAACCTGCCATGAATCTCAGCGACGATGAATGGCAGGAAGTGTGCGACACAAATCTCCGCGGCATGTTTCTCGTAGCCCGCGCCGCTGCCAAACATATGATCCCTCAGCGGAGCGGCGAGATTTTGAACATATCCTCCGCTCGTGGCGCCATCCGTGGCCTGCCCTTCGCCTCGGGCTACTGCGCCACAAAAATGGCGACGCGAGCCATGTTCCAATCGCTCGCCGCTGAACTCGCACCGTTCGGCATCCGCGCGTGGTCGCTCTTACCCGATGCCGTCAACACCGGCCTCATCGCCGACACGAATCTCGCCAAGCGCGGCGCCATCGATGTCAACCAAATGGGTTCGCTCATCGCCGATTTACTCGCCTTGCCGACCGATGCCGTCGTCGACGACCTCCTCCTCGCCCCCTTCATGCCATCGCATACCCGAGCGGAGGGAATCCTCTGATGCCGCCGCTCAAAGACATGGCCGTGATCGTCACCGGCGGTGCAAGCGGCATCGGGCTCGCCTGCGCCGACCTGCTGCTGGCGCAGGGCGCCAAGGTGTTGATCGCCGACCTTCGCCCCGAGTCGATCGATGCCGCCGTATCGAAGCTCGCTCATCACAACGCCACGCTGCATGGCGTGGCGTGCGATGTTCGTCTCGCCGACGATTGTGATCGCATGATCGACACGGCGCAGCAAAAGCTCGGCCGCCTCGACGCCCTCGTCCACTGCGCGGGCATCCTGCGCCCACCCGGCAGCCGTCCGCTGCCGATGCACGAACTCGAGGAGTCGGAATACAACGCCGTCATTGATACGAACCTCAAGGGCACATTCCAAGTTAATCGAGCCGCCCTACGCTCGATGGTCCAGAAACGCGCCGGCCAAATCGTGAATGTATCTTCCACGAGCGGCAAAAAAGGCCGCCCGCTCGATTCCGTGTATAGCGCTTCAAAAGCTGGCGTCATCGCCCTTTCCGAGTCCATCGCCGAGGAAGTCCGTCCCTTCGGCATCCGCGTGCAGCTAATCATTCCTGACGCGGTCGACACTCCGCTCTGGCAGCAAAACAGCGTGATCACCAAGTCGCCCCCTGGCGCACTGCCGCCTGAGCGCGTCGCCGAGCTGATCCTTTTCTGCCTGAGCTTGCCCGCCGACACGGTTTGCGAGAACCTGGTGATTGCACCTTTCCGCTCGCGCATCGGCAAACGCCCGTCGACGCCAGTCGATTCAAAAGCCGCTCCCGCCCCGCAAGGAGTGGACCATGCTTAGGTTGATCCTCGTCGCTGCGGTTATCGTCACGATCTACCTGATCGCGTTCCGCGCTCGCGCCGCGCAAGCTGCCGTTTCGTCGCGCGACTCGAACCACGAACTCAAGCACGATGGCCGCACGCGTACGTACCAAATTCATTTGCCGCCGAATTACGACGGCAAAACGCCTCTCCCCATCGTGATTAACATGCACGGCGGAGGTGGCAACGCCAATGCGCATCGTAAGCAAACGCAAATGGACGTCGCCTCGGACCGCGACGGCTTCATCGTCGCATATCCCGAAGGCACCGCCGGCCTCGGTCATTTCTATACTTGGAACGCGGGCCTCTGCTGCGGCTATTCCGTGAAATGGAAAATCGACGACGTCGGCTTTATCTCCAAAATGCTCGATGAGATCGAGCAGAAATACACCGTAGACACCCACCGCGTCTACGCCACGGGTATGAGCAACGGCGCGATGATGGCCTACCGCCTCGCCTGCGAACTACCGAATCGAATCACAGCTATCTGCGGCGTCGCCACCACGCTCGGCGTCGATGGCCCTGCCCCCACGCGTCCCATCCCGCTTCTCCAAATCCATGGCCTCAAAGACCCCAACGCTCCGTTCGCTGGCGGGATCGGCCCCAACGCTATCAGCAAAATTAAGCATCGCTCCGTCCGCGAAGTTATCAGCTGGTGGTGCGGCGTAAACCACTGCGCCAAAGAGCCCGTCGAAACAAAAGAAACGACGGATTATGTCTTCGAACGCTACGCCCCGGTGGCCGGTGTCGAAGGCGCTCCGATCGAGTTGTACATGCTCAAAGAAGGCGGTCACACCTGGCCGGGCGGCGTCGACGTCACGCCCCGCCTCGGCACCGGAAAACTCATTGCATCCTTCGACGCCGATACTGTCATGTGGAATTTTTTCAAACAGTTTCAGCTCGACCCCGCCGCTCACGAACAGCCCGCAAAGTGACGGGGCGGCGTCCGACATCGCTCCCGATCAAGTCTTCTACGAAAGGATCCGACATGCCCACCCTAACCAATACTCAATTGAAATCGCAGCCACTGACGCCCGACTTTGGGGTGAAATTCACTAGCACCGGCGACGCGTCCGTCTTTGATCTCCCTCGCAACGCCATCGTCGACGCCTGCAAAACTTCCGGCGTCGCCTATTTCGAAGGTTTCAATCTTTCCCTGTCCGATTTCGAGAAGTTCAGCGACACCCTCTGCAATGACTGGCTTCCCTACCAAGGTGGCGCCCACGAGCGCGTCATCCTGAACCCCGAGAGCGACGGCACCATCTATTCCGTTGCCTTCTATCTCGGCCAAAAAGAGCAGCTCAAGTTCGAGCTTCCGCTGCATTGCGACATGTCCTATATCAAGCACAGCCCCGTGGCGCTGTTCTTCTACTCCGTGCACCCTGCTGCCGACCGAGGCGAAACCACACTGTGCGATGGCGCCGCCGTTTACGATCAGCTTCAGCAATCCACGCGCGATGCACTTCACAAGCAGCGAATCCAATACATCCGCTTTTATCCCGAGGGCAACTGGCAGGGCCGATTCGGTACCAGCGACCTCAATGAAGTCCGCGACTTCTGCGATCTCAACGAGCTTGAGCTCACGATCGACGAGTCGACCGGCACGCTGAGAACCGTCTACACTGTCTCCGCTGTTCCCGAGAGTCGGTGGGGTGATCGACCCGTGTTCCGCAACAGTATTTTGCCCGTCGTTTGGCAAGAAGAAATCGGCAAAACCAACAGCCTGGTCCGCTTCGAAGATGGATCGCACCTGCCGCCGGAAGTGATTCAAGACATTAAGGCCGTCACTTCGCGCTTAACCTATCTGGCCGGCATGAATACGGGCGATTTTATGTTCGTCGATAACACCCGCATCCTGCACGGCCGCAAGCAATTCGACGACCCGAAACGCGAAGTCGCCATCCGCATGGTCCGCGATCTCGAGTGGTAATCCTCAGTTAAAATCGATATGAACCCTTCGCCACACGTCGAGTCGATGGCGGCAGCAGCCGAGCCGCTCCTGCTCCCAGATTGCGCCGCGCCACGGCTAACAGCTTTAGCCAGCGATTCGTCTACGAGCCGGCTATCGCTTGCCCACGCGCTATTTTGCGATGGCCAGCTCGATCGCGCTTGGCACGAGTTATCGCTCGCTCTGCAAGAAAACCCCGAGCTCGCTGCCGCCCACCACGTGAAGGGCGTCATGCTCGTTGGCTCGAATCGTCTCGACGAAGCCATCGCACCGCTGGAAACGGCGATCGAACTCGAGCCCGAGTCAGCCGTTTCTTACCTCGTGCTCGGTCGAACTTTGCAAAAACTTGGTCATCACAACCGCGCGTTGGAAGTCACCAACCGCCTCTTGCGATTCGACCCCAACCATGCGGAGGGGTACGCGCTCCAAGCAGAGATCCTCCACCGTCTAGGCCGCACGCGCGCCGCGATCGCTGCCTCACGCGAAGCCTGCCGTTGCGACCCAGGTCAAGCGCAAGTCCGTCTCAAACTGGCCACAATGCTCGGTGAGGAGAAGCTCTGGGACGAAGCTCTTCGCGAGTTCGACGTCTGCCAACAGTTGGCCCCCAGCGATTGCAACATCACGATGGCCAAAGCAGACGCCTTGCGTGCCGCCGGCCAGGCCGCAGCCGCAATCGAGCTTTATCGGCTCGCCCTTACCATCTCACCCGCCAGCGCACTTGCCTACGCGCGGATCGGTCGCTGCTTTTATGAACTTGGCGATCTGCCCTCTGCCATGGCTCTGCTCCGTACCTCCCTTTTGATTGACACCAATCTCGGCGACGCTCACGAAACTCTCGCTCTCATTTACCAAGAGATGGGGCACACCGCCGAATCCGATCGGATGTCCTCAATGGCCAAAGAATTTCGCGCCGAGTCCGCCAAGTCTTCCTGACAAATTAACGATTACCTAGATCCATGGACATCCCAACGCTACCTTGCCGACTTCGCGACGACGTCCGCATCATGCGTACGGGTCCAAAGGATTTTCGTATCGTTGATAACCGCACCAATACGAATTTCAAACTCTCTGCCGCCGATCGTTACCTGCTGTCGCTAATCAGCGAGCGAAACTCCATCGGCGAGATCGTCGACGCCTACAAATCCAAATTCCGCACCCCACTCGCCTCCACGAGTGTCCACGATTTCATCGGCCAATTGACCGACCTGGGACTGCTTGAGGACGGAGAAGAAGTCGCTCAACCGGCGGCAGCCGCCGCCTCACTAAGCCCGGCACTATTGCCGTTGGACGATGCGTCGGTGCCGAACACCACTCGGGTCAATCAATTCTTCGATGTCTTAACTCTGCTCTTCGGTTGGATGCTCCATCCCATTTGGCTGCTGATAGTCGTTCCCACAATCCTTATGGCGAGCGTCATCATCGTCCGCCGCTGGACTTTGTACTACAGCCAATGCCTTTCGCTCTGGTCGAGCTATCCCTTTGTGCCGCTGTTCGCGGCAAGCTACTTACAAACCGTCTTTTTCGAAACTCTGCCCCGTTCCCTGGCAATGGGCGTCTGTTGTCGCCGTTTCGGCGGCCGCGTCCGCCGGTTCGGTTTGGAATACGGAAAATGGGTACTCCCGACGGTCGCCTTTTCGACAGATATCGGCGAGTCGATGATCCTCATGAACGCCCGCGGCCGCTGGACGCTCATTGTGAGCGGTGTGCTGGTCCCCCTGTTCCTCGGTGCTCTCTACGTGCTCGCGTGGGCCTGCGGAAGTCATGGCACCAGCCTGTACCTGTTTTGGATGTTGATGATCGCTCCGTCTGGGTTGATGATCCTGTTCCAAATCAACATCTTCTCGCTAAACGCAACCACACACTGGGGCCTCGCCTGGGCTGTCGATGACTGGCAACTGCACAGCCGCGCACTCAACGAAACCAAAGCCTGGCTCCTTGGCCGCCGTTCGCCGCAAGCGCTCACGCCCCGCGAACGTTTCTGGCTCCGCGTCTATGGCCTTTGCTCTCTCACTTTGCGAATCGGAATCGACTTGGTTCTGTTTTTTGGCGGTGGCTATTTCTTCACTCACTTCTTCGGCCCCTCTGGCGCTGTGGCCTTCCTGCTCATGACCGCTTGGTGGAATCGCGAACACTTGAAGGTCTTGTGGCGCGCAACTGGCAGCATCCCTGCCGAGGCCTGGAATAATTTATCCGCTTGGCGAAACCGCCGATCTGAGCCAACTTCCTCGCCCCCGACCGATCTCGATCTAACCTCGACGAATTAGACGCAGACGCGCTGCCCACGCATGTCGAACTCAACCCACGACACCAACGCATCCGCCGCCCAGCCCGCCGCGGTACCGTTGCGCGGCCACGAAGCCGGCGTCGCCTCGATCGCAAGTTCGAGCCCGTTCGACAACGTCTGCAGTCAGATGGCCGCCGGCCACCTTCTTATCGCTAAAAACCTCATCGATGCCGGCCAGCTACCCGAAGCAATCGCTGCAATCGACCTTGCCCTTGCCAGTTCGCCTCGCTTCGCCGCCTCCCACTTCTGGAAAGGCGTGGTCCTCTTTCTTTTGGCTCGCCACGAAGAAGCGCACGAAGCACTGCAGTTGGCCGCCGATTTCGATCCGACCGCCGCCAATACTTGGCTCGCGCTCGCACATGTCGAGTTCGAACAGCAACTCCCTGAAAGCGCGCTAAAGTCTGTCGACAGAAGCGTCGCGCTCAATCCTAAAAACCCTCGCGCACATATGCTCCGTGCCGCGATCATGCTCTCTCTTGGTGAGCGTGGCGACGCCATCGTCAGCGACGAACAAGCGGTCTTGCTCGCGCCTGGCCTGGGCCAGGCGCGTCTCCGGCTTGCGCACTCGCTCCTTCAAGCCGGCGACGAAGCCGAAGCGATCGACCACATTTTCACTGCGCTCAAAATGCAATCTGCCGATGTCAACACGCGGCTCTGCCTCGCCAACTTGCTGCTTTCGCTGGGCCAATTGCAAGCCGCAATCGACGAATGCCTCGCGACTGCCCAACTCTTCCCGCTTAGCCCGCACCCCTTGGTGCGTCTGGCTCAAATCCACGTCGGTCGCCAGGAATATCCCGAAGCGATCAGCGCTGTTGAGCGCGCGTTGCAACGTGTGCCCAAACATCTCGAATGCCAAATGACTTTGGCGGACATCTACCTCAAGCAAGGCGAGCCCGATCTCGCCATCGACAAAGATCTCTTTGAGGCACAAGAAATCATCGCGGAAGCCGAACGCCGAACCCGGCACTAGCAGTTTTGTCGGACTCGCGCGACTCATAATCAAGCGAAACTGGTCGTTTGGCTTCCATTCGCGGTGAGATTGGGAACGACCGCTGCTACGGAAATCCCGGAAATCTTGCCCATATTCGCGGCCAACCTGTTAGAATCCTCATACAAGCACAAGACTAGTTTACTTCCTATCAATTTTCGTCAGGCGGCCCGCTAATGAATGGTTATAAAGCGTCAACTTCCCAATCAGCGTTCTTGTGCGCGCGCATTCTGCTGACACTCTGCCTTGTCTCGTTGATTCATTCGATGGCAGTGGCAGGCCTAATCGTCATTCCGCCGCCGCCTTCGGTTCAGCCTGGCGCAATTCAGAGCCAAACCGATGCCACGATGTTTCAGGAATCGGTCACGACTCTGGCATCTCCGTTATCTGTCGATATCGCGGCGCCCGGCTTGTACACCAACGCCACCCCAAACGCTCCCGGCGTCATACCCGCGAACACCGCCGTCGCGAGCTACATGATTCATCACGAATCTGTCGCCAACGTATTTAGCTCGGTGCTAGTCTCCATTACATTCCCCCAACCAATCTTGGGCGTAATCATCTCAGACGCGCTGTTGAACGCGTCCGATCCCATTCTTGGCAACCCCACCACCTCGTATCCCACTGGGCTCACGAATCGCGGCCTCGAGCTGCCATTTCCGGTCACGCCGGACGCTATCTTCTGGAGCGGCAACCAGGTCTTCTTCCAAGTGGAGACTAACACGGCGGCTGTACTGGACCAACTACGCGTCCTCACCTCCGTCCCAGAGCCGACGACGATCGTGTTAGGTCTGTTCGCGGCATGCGGAGCTTTGGCGCTTCGAAAAAGGAAGCACGAACGCGTTGCTTAACTTAACGGCGGCCTGGGTTTTCGAGCTAATCCACAGACTTCCAGCACTTCTCGGGAAGTGTAGACGTCCCGTTTCGATTTGGGTCGGCAATAATCGGTATTCGCGCCGGAGGGTCCTGCGTTCTCCGCGTCCTATCGAGGATTGTCCGACAAAGTTCCTGAGCCCGCACAGTTTACCCAATCGAAACGAATCTACCGCCACATCGTAGGCTGCGGGGAGCATTCAGGCCGGGGAAGAGTTACAGGTAAATCCGGCTGTAGCTAGTTGCACACGTCTACGCAGTCGCGGGTGCTTTGTGTATGGCCACCCCCGGTTCGGACGATGCCCTTGGAAGAGTCGTTAGGGTCGGTTCATCGCCGATAATCACGAAATTCCTCGGAGAGGAAAGGGCGGGAAGATGATTGCCTCGTTGCGCAAGTTCGGTGCAGTCGGTGTCATGTGGTACATGGCAGGTACCGCCATGGCGACGCCTACCACGATCGACACGTCCTCTACGAATTATCCGGGCTGGAATGAGAAGTCGACGCTTCCGAGTGCTACTGCGGCTGTGCCCTTCATGAAAGACTCGGCAGTCCGGCTCGCGAGCGACGACCAGGACGCGAAGTCGGAAGAGAAAAGTGATTCGAATTGCAACACATGTCAAGGGGACTCTAATTCCTGCGGATGCGGCAATGTCAATTATTGCTGTTGCCCGTCGTGGTACGTGGACGCCGGCGCCGTGATCTTGATTCGCAATCGCGCCGAGCGCGACCCAATTATGACACAAGCGTCGAATAATCGACCGATCGTCAGCGGTCATGATTCGCGTTTCGGCTGGAATGGTGATCCGGATATCACGATCGGCTACCGCATGAATTGCTGCGACGCATGGGAAGCGCGCTACTTTGGCGACACGGGCGCAGACGCGAATGCTTCGGTCGGTTTTGGATCCCCAATTAGTATGATCATCGCAGACGGCACGCCCGCCGTGCTTACCTACTCGGTTGACTATCGGACGGACCTGCACAGTTTTGAGCTCAACGAGCGCCACTCGGTGACGGAAGGCGTGACATTTATTACTGGTTTCCGCTATTTAGAAGTGGACGAAGATTTGACGTTTGACATAGTAGACAACGCCAACCATTCAATTCAATACGCGTGGAGCGATGGCAACCATCTGTATGGCGGCCAGATTGGCACTGATCTCGCGTTGTGGTGCGGCGGTCCCCTGCAATTTAATACGATCGTCAAGGGTGGCATCTACGGCGATGCAGCTGATAACGCCTACAGGAACCGACAAGTTAGCGGTAACGTTGTTCGCAACGGTGCGTCTGATGGAGATGTCGCTTTCGTAGGTGAAATCGATGCCCTATTCACGTACCGCATTTGCTGCAACGTGGCACTTCGCGGCGGTTACCAACTTCTATGGATCGACGGCGTGGCGCTGGCTAGCGATAACGCGGCCAGCACAAATCCTACCAATCACGGCGCCGTGATTGACACGAATGGCGATCTTTTTTACCACGGTGCCACGGTTGCCCTCGAATTCGTGTGGTAGACCGGACGTCTGCTAGCGATCGAATTTAGTACGAAAGCCTTCGCCATATCCATGACGAGGGCTTTTGTTTTTGGCGGTCGACAATCGGTGCTCGGTCTCGCACGATCGAGGCGCTGAATTGCCGGCACACCAACACGAGCGGAGTGCTCCACACAAGGCGACATTGTCGTCTACAACGAGGGTTCGCTGCGAGAATGCGGAGTCCAGCTCGTTTCGTTAATTTCGCACCTAGCGCCGACGCGTATGCCCAGAAACCAACGTCATTTACGGAAACCGATTTCAACACGTCGGTCTGTTAGACCGATGCGGAATGCCAGAGAATAGAACTGGTGCAATGCAGCGGACCCGCTCAGAGCAGCCAAAACTTCTGGCGGACCCGACGGCCGTAAGCATGCGCGGGTGCAACTTGTTGCGAGGATGCTTTTATTGAAGACGCGACGCCTCAATGAGGGCGTTTTGCAATGCCTGCAAATCTACTGGCTTAACGAGATGCTGATTAAATCCCGCCTGCCGCGTTTTGTTGCGGTCTTCCGTTCTGCCGAACCCACTGAGCGCCACGAGGTGCAGATGACTAAGCGACTTATCGTCTCGAAGAGCTTTGGCCACCGCGTAACCGTCTATTTCACCAGGAAGTCCTAAATCAGAAATAACGACGTTTGGCCGTTTTGATTTTGCAACAGCCAGCCCAGTTGCACCGTCGTGCGCAATGTCGACACTGTGACCAAGTCGCAATAGGAGCAGTTGCAAGCTCCTACCAGCGTCTATGTTGTCCTCTATGACAAGGATTTTAAGCGAACGAACTCCAGCCTTCGAATTCTTTACGTCTGAAATCTCGATTCGCTTTGAAGGGTATTCTAGGACAGGAATGGTCAACGTGAATGTAGCGCCCTGACCGTGCCCTGCACTTTCACCTTTCACTGTTCCCGCGTGAAGTTCAGCGAGGCCCTTTGTAAGTGCGAGCCCCAAGCCTAGACCACCTTTACGATCTTCGCTCGTGGCTTGGCTGAAAGGTTCAAAGAACCAGTCCGCGTCTGACATTTCAAAACCGCATCCCGTGTCCGCGATTTTAATCACGGCTTGGTTTGTCACAGGGTCTTTCGCGACATGGATCTTAATCGAGCCCGAAGCGGAGGTGAATTTGCCCGCATTGTGAAGTAAGTTCCCGACCATCTGCGCAATGCGTATGGAATCGCCTTGTACGAGCAAACTTTCGACAGTGGAAATCACTGCAAGCTCAACTCCAGCACGAGCTAGAGTAGGCCGATAGTCCTCTGCAGTATTTCTCACGATCTCTACGACATCGCATTGCTCAATTCGCAGCTCGATCTTGCCTTTAACGATACGTGCGACGTCCAAAAGGTCGTCGATCAAGCGGGCCATATGGCCGACCTGCCTGCCGGCGATCTCAATTGCACTATGCAATTCATTCTCTTCTGAGTTATTCAAGCGAAGAAGTTCGATAGCGTTGCGAATCGGAGCGAGAGGGTTTCTTAGCTCGTGAGCAAGGGTGGCTAGGAACTCGTCTTTTCGTTGATCGGCGTCGCGAAGCGCCTTTGCTTGCTGCTGGCTTTCTTCAAGCAACGACTGAATCCTCGCCGTCGCAGCAGCTAGCTCGTCTCGCTGGAGTGCTACTTCTTGTCGCTGGCGGAATAGATCGAAAAAGACGTCCGACTTGCTACGAAGAATATCGGGTTCGATTGGTTTGCTCAAAAAGTCGACAGCGCCGGCCTCATATCCACGAAATCGCCGTTGCCGATCGGCGACGCCCGCGGTTACGAAAATAATTGGTACTCGCCGCGTTCGCTCCATCCCTCGCATGAGTTCCGCCAACTCAAATCCATTCATCACGGGCATTTGTACGTCGACGATTGCGAGCGCGACTTCGTGCTTCAACAGCAGCTCTAACGCTTCCTGGCCAGATCGCGCCTGTAAGATTTGAAGCCCCGGCCGCCGAAGTAAAGCTTCGAGCGCAATTAAATTCTCCGCCAAGTCATCGACGAGGAGAAAATAGACCAACGGTGAGGGAGTTATTGTCATCCTGCTGCCAACTCACATAATGCCGAGGCGATACCATCAAGGGTTAGCGCACGTGCGCTTCGACATCGTGCTAAGGCCGCGCGTGGCATTACCGATGAACTCGCTTGCTCTGGTTGTTGCACTAAGACAACACCGCCGGCGTTTTCGATAGCGCGAAGACCTTCCGCGCCGTCCTGATTCGCGCCCGAGAGAATTACCCCGATTAGATCCGACTTGAACGCTTCTGCCGCAGTCGTGAAAAGAATGTCAATTGATGGTCGGGAGTAGTGGACCGGCTCTTCATTGGAAAGAGATAAATAATGATCAGTTTCAACAAGCATGTGGTAATCGGGCGGCGCAAAGTAAACTGAATTTGCTAAGATCGGTTCTTTGTCGTCGGCCTCACGGACCTGCAGACGGCATTTATCGGCGAATATTTCTGCCAGGATACTCTTTCGGTCTGGCGGGAGATGCACGACTATCAATATCGCTCGTCCAAAATCAGCGGGTAACGCGGGCAGAATCGCCGAGAGCGCTTCGATCGCTCCGGCGGATGCGCCGATGACAACGGCTCTTGGGGGCGATTCCATCGTCAGTTCCCCCGCCTTTGATAAATGCGAGTCTCTCGCGAGAACTCTTGAAACGCGTCAGCGCATTTTGAAAACCGCAGACTCTCCTTTGCGCCCAGCCCTAGAAACCCGTTTGGAACGAGCGAATCCTTGAATAATGAGAGCGCACGGTCTTGGAAACCGCGGTCGAAGTAAATCAACACGTTACGGCATGAGGTCAATTGTAGCTCGGCAAAAACGGAGTCTGTGACGAGACTATGATCAGAGAACACCGTTCGCTGTCGCAAGGTCTTATCAAATACGGCCGCACCATAAGCGGCTGTGTAATAGTCGGATAACGACGATCTACCGCCGGACAACTGATGATTTTGGGTAAATAATGGGATTCTCTCTAGCTGGTAAACGCCGGCTTCGGCTCGCTTCAGAGCATCCGGGTTTATATCCGTCGCATAGAACATAGTCCGCTGCTCGAGCCCTTCCTCCCGAAATAATATCGCGAGCGAATACAACTCTTCACCAGTACTACAACCCGCTACCCACACCTTGAGCGATGGGTATGTTTTCAAATACGGTACAACGGATTCCCGAATGGCTCGAAAATATGCGGGGTCGCGAAACAATTCACTGACTTGGACCGTGAGATATGACAGCAACTTTGGCAAAACGTCAGCATCGTGAAGCACTCGCTCTTGCAGCGCTGAATAACTGCTGCAGTTAAAATGTCCCTTTGCTTGTGTCAACCGTCGTCGCAGCGATGCCAGAGCGTATCCACGAAAATCGTAATGATAGCGCTGCAGAATCGCATCCAGCAGCAGCTTTAATTCGATTTCGTCAGTTTCCGTTTGCACGACTTGTAAGATCCTATCTCGGCATCCATACGCGAACGAGCGATAGCAACTTTTCGACGTCCAACGGCTTGGCCATATAGTCGCTCGCGCCCGCCGCCAGGCAGTTTTCTTGATCGTCGCGCATGGCTTTCGCTGTCAGCATAATAATCGGAAGCTTTTTCCAGCTCGGGTCTTTCCGAATTTCTCGAACCGCCGAAATGCCGTCCATCTCGGGCATCATTACGTCCATCAGTACCATGTCGATCGTCGGCGACCGTCCATCTTGAGCAGTTCGCAGCGCGTCGATCCCTTCGCGGCCGTTTCGCGCGATCTGAATCGTCGCGCCGCGCGGCTCCAGCATGCTTGTGAGCGCAAACACGTTCCGCACATCGTCCTCGACAATCAGAATTCGCCGCCCTTCAATTGTGGCATCCCGACTGCGCGCTTGCTCAAGCATGCGCTGTTGTTCTAACGGCAAGTCTGAAACGACCCGATGTAAAAACAACGTGACTTCATCCAACAACCGCTCTGGCGATTTAGCGCCCTTGATGATGACCGATTTGGAATACTTCCGCAGTCGCTGCTCTTCGTCCAACGACAGTTGACGCCCCGTATAAACGATGACGGGTGGGAATGCGTAAACTTCTTCGCGGCTAAGCGTCTCAAGCAGTGAGAATCCTGAAGCGTCTGGTAGCGTAAGGTCGAGCACCATGCAATCAAAAGTGCCCGCCTTCAAATGCTCAAGGCATTCGGCGGCCGACCGGGCGCCAACTGTTTCCACATCTTGCGAGCCAATGAGTCGACGCAAGCTGGCGAGTTGGACGTCATCATCCTCCACGATAAGGACTCGTCCCATTCGCTGAGACAGCTTGTTCTCCAACAACTTAAGCGTTGAAACAAGTTCCTCACGTTTTACGGGCTTTAGCATATGCCCAATTGCACCCAACGAAATCGCGGACTCTGCGTAATCCTCCGCGGATATAACGTGCACCGGAATATGCCGTGTTCGGTGTTCGTGCTTGAGCCGATCCAACACCCAGAGCCCTGAATGGTCTGGCAGTCCGATGTCGAGGATTACGGCGTTGGGCAAGTAGTGAAAAGCTGTCGTTAATGCATCCTCGGCATTCGTCGCCACTAGGCACTGGAAATCTAATTCGTGTGCTAGATCAACCAGGATGCGCGAAAATGCAAGATCGTCCTCCACGACAAGTATTGCCCGGTTCTTTGATGTCAGTTGATCCCTATCATCGGCGATTGGTTGAACAACCTTCGTTGGCTCTTTTCGAGGCGCCGGAGCATTCGATTGAACCGGACGATTCTTCGTCAGCAGGCCTTCGTTCGCGTTCGACAGCGCCGCGTCATACGTGATCGGAATCAGTACAGTGAAAGTACTGCCCTCATTCTCTGCGCTCACTAATCGAATTTCGCCGCCGAGCAACTTTGTCAGTTCGCGTGAAATCGAAAGACCAAGTCCAGTCCCGCCATATTTTCGATTGGTGGTTCCGTCTGCCTGGCGGAACGCTTCGAAAATCACTTCTTGCTGCTCAACTGGTATCCCAATTCCGGTATCCACAATTGTGAACGCGATCCGATCATCCTCCGCTCGGTTCACGTGCAACGAAACCTTGCCTCGTCCGGTGAATTTAATCGCATTGGATAGCAGATTCTTCAGCACTTGTTCCAAGCGCTGCTTATCCGTCGAAATTGTTTCTGGGCAGCCGGCTACGAGCTGAGTCTGTAATTCCAATTGCTTCTGCTTTGCCACCGGCAAGAATACTCGTCTCAGATCTTCGAGCAGCGAAGTCAACTGAAACGGCTCCGCATGAATCTGCATGTGGCCAGCTTCGATCTTTGACAGGTCGAGGATGTCATTGATTAGCGTTAGCAAATCGTTCCCGGCCGTCTGAATCGTTTCGGCAAACTGCACCTGCTCAGCCGTCAGGTTGCCCGAAGCATTATCCGCCAGCAATTTCGCGAGGATTAGCGATGAATTTAGCGGCGTACGCAATTCGTGCGACATATTCGCGAGGAAGTCCGATTTATATTGGCTCGCTCGCTCTAACTCTCGCGTCTGAAGCTCAAGCGCAGTTTTAGACCGCGTTACCTGGTCTCGTTCGAGCTCAAGTAGTTGCGTTTGCTCTTCCAGGTTAGCATTCGTCTGCTCCAGCTCGGCCTGCTGATTTTCAAGTTGGGATTGTGACACACGAAGTGCCCGGCCTTGCTCCTCCAGCTCCTCGTTCGAAACGCGTAGCTCTTCGCCCTGTGCTTGCAGCTCCTCGCTCTGACGTTGCGTTTCTTCCAGAAGTGTCTGCAGCCCCATCCGATATTCAACGGACTTCACGGCCGGCCCGATCGATTCGCCAACCCGCTCAAATAGTTCCATCGACGATTCGCTCAGCGCGCCATTGAAGCCAAACTCCATCACAGCTGAGGTTCCGCCCTCGTGCGCGACAGGCACAATCGCCAAGTGCCGTGGCTTCGCCTGCCCGAGTGCCGAACCGTAGGTCAGATAACCATCGGGCACATCCGTCAAGAAAAAGGCACGCCCGTCGCGCGCCGCCTGACCCACAAGGCCGTCATTCATTGCGACCCGCTCGGGAGCACCCTTCTCGGCTGGCGCACCGTACGTTGCGATCCTCCTGAAGCCATCTCCATCGCGTACAAAAAAAGCTGCCGCCTGGGCTCCCAAATATTCAGCAAAAAACTTCAATACGTTTTGCCCAAGTAAATCATAGGACTGGTCTCCACCCATCGCCTGCGAGAGTCGGATCTGCCCGCGTTGAAGCCAGTCCTGTCGAGCCCGCCGCAACATCGCCTGACGTAGCAGGTATCCGACTAATGCCGCCAAGCTCATGCCAATTACCGTGGTAACCAAACCGCTTATGATCGCCGTCCGAAAAGCCCTTTCCATTTCCGCGAGCCGCTGCGTTCGCAGCGCCATCTCGACTTGCTCCATACTGTCGATCTTGGCACGAATTTTATCCATCGTTTCGCGACCACGATCGGCTACTACCACGGCCTGCGCGGCTTCAAACCCGCTACTACGGCGCAATGCCACTGTTTCCGCCAACTCATCTAACTTTTCTTGAACCAAAGCCCGCAATACAGGCAATTGCGCAAGCTGTTCAGGATTGTCGCTCACAAGCTTTTCGATTCGATCGATTTGCGGACCGACTTGGTTGCGGCCGAGATTGTATGGTTCGAGATACCGATCATTTCCTGTAATGACAAAACCGCGCTGACCGGTTTCAGCGTCCTTAGCGAGCGACAAGACTTCCTCTAAGCTGGAGAGCACTTCATGAGTGTGGGTAATGAGCGCCGCGTCTTCGCTCAGGATTTGCGTATTTCGATACGCGATAAATCCGCCCACCAGAAACGCAAGTAGCACTACGGCAATCGACAAGAACAAACTTGCACCACTGCTGGCATCAAGTTTTGTAGGTGACACCTGATTTTCGGCCATGAACTCGAGAGACGGTTGCCTGATGAAGAGTTTGAGATAGTCCAATACTAAAATTGGGCTAAGACCAAGTCGTACTACGCATCACGCGAACCCATCGATGTGCCGACTCGGGCCGGCAAACAGCGTCCCGTCGTCTCACAGCGGTGACGTAGAGTGAACACAATTGTAACAATGTATCGAAACACTCGCATTGTCCGACCGCCAAGAATTGAGATTTGCATCCACGGATCACTAAGTTGGTCGCGAGAGCACCATCTTGATCGGGGGGAAATCAAATGCCAGTCAGCTTGGAAGTTAGCTGACGCCGGACAGAATTCCCGAAGGCGGCATCAGCACTCGAATATGTGACGATTACGGAGGGATCATCGTCTGATACGCCCGTGATTAATCCCGGACCAAACGATTTAAGGATTTCCTTGAATGAGGATGATTCACTTTCGTCGTTTATCCCTTGAGAACCGCTCGGCATAGGCCACTTGTTGTGGCTTGCTTTAACGTCGCTGTCCTTAGAATACGCCAGGGAACACTAGAAACTAATCGTTCGCAATTCTACGCAAGGGACGGCACTCGCGCGCAAAGAAAGCCGGAAAGCAAAGTTGCTAGGTTCAGGCGGTCGTCCGTTTTGGCGCGGTCGGCATCAACCAACAGCAGCCGTACAAATTCCTATTCTACGCGGCCACGAAGTCATCCGCTTCGCGCTCCCAGTGTCGATGTTCACCGATCGCTTCGATAAACGCCGCTGCGACTTTACTTGCAGTCGCCGCCCCCCCGATTACGACGCCAACCTCCGAAACTAACTTCTTGCTACGTATTCCCGCCTCGATGGTTTCATTCTTTGCCAGCTGGGATGTCGCTAATAAGTCTGCACCTTCGCCCAACGCGCCGACCGCTTTGCAATGTTTGAATGCCTCTTCCACGAAATGAATGGCAGCCGGGTCAGCTTGCAACGTTTTCACGCTTTTGGCGCCCGCGACGACACACACGGCATCGAATAGCACTGATGCAGTTGTGAGAAGGGTGACGTCGACCGGCACCTCGTTGCTCCCTGCACCTTTAAGTGTTCCGCCGTGAGGCGCTACTACCTTAGGCACGGCGCCAGCGCTCGCAAGTGCTTTTTTCATTGTAGCGAAAGCGGCTTCATCGAATCCATCACTCATCAGCATTGCCACCTTGCGGCTCGTAATATCGCCTTTGATCGTGTTGGCCATGCTAAGTGCGGGAGACGGCTTCATTTCTTTGACACGTTTTGACTGAAATTGTTTCGGATCTCCGTCCGCAGGGATACTCATGTTTGGAGGACCTTCGATTTTGGCCGGCACGCTAACACCGAGACCGTCGGCAACGCGTTTTGCGAGGTCTTTATCAATCTGAGCTAAATGGTACAGGACTCGCTCGCGAACCGCCGTCGTTTCGACTTTTCCCAACTCGAAGCGGAGCGCACGGACGATATGATTTTGCTCCGGCACCGATTGGCTATGAAAAAACATCGCGGCCTGACTGTAGTGATCAAAGAAACTCAGGCTACGAGCACGAATCTTGTGAGCATCGATACGCTCTGCATAGCTAAAGAACCCGCCGTCGAGCGCAGCCACTTGCGAGGGCGAATTTCCGCTGAGTGAATTAGGCGAGTAGCTCGTACGGCCCGAGTTTATCATTTGCCGCATAAAGCCGTCCCGTTGGTTGTTGTGTAGGGGCGCAATTGGCCGGTTAATGGGTATCTCATGAAAGTTCGGCCCACCGAGGCGGATCAATTGCGTGTCAGTGTAGGAAAATAGTCGACCCTGCATCAATGGATCGTTGGAGAAGTCGATTCCGGGCACCACGTGGCCAACGTGGAAAGCAACTTGTTCGGTTTCTGCGAAAAAGTTATCGGGGTTGCGATTCAGCGTGAGCTTGCCAATCCGCTTGACGGGCACCAACTCTTCCGGGATGAGCTTCGTGGGATCAAGCAAATCAAAGTCGAATTTGTGCTCGTCTTTTTCATCCACGATTTGCACGCCAAATTCCCACTCCGGGAAAGCGCCGCTCTCGATAGCCTCCCAGAGATCGCGACGATGAAAATCTGGGTCGTTTCCGGAGATCTTGAGCGCTTCATCCCAAACGACCGAATGCATGCCCAAAAGCGGCTTCCAGTGAAACTTCACGAAGCAAGATTTCCCCTTTTCGTTAATGAAGCGAAACGTATGAACGCCGAAGCCTTCCATCATTCTCAGGCTGCGCGGAATGGCCCGGTCCGACATGACCCACATGATCATGTGCATCGACTCGGGCATCAGCGAGATAAAATCCCAGAATGTGTCGTGGGCCGAGGCAGCCTGGGGTATCTCGTTATGCGGCTCTGGTTTCACCGCGTGAATTAAATCGGGGAACTTGATCGCGTCTTGAATGAAGAACACAGGCATGTTGTTGCCAACAAGATCGAAGTTTCCTTCTTGCGTATAAAACTTCACGGCAAAGCCACGGACGTCGCGCGCCAAATCGGAAGAGCCTCGCGAACCAGCCACCGTAGAAAACCGAACGAATACGGGGGTTTTGGCTCCGGGATCTTGTAGGAATTCGGCTCGTGTATAGCGAGCCATTGGCTCATAGACTTGAAAGAATCCGTGCGCTCCACTGCCCCGCGCGTGGACGACGCGTTCTGGTATGCGCTCGTGATCGAAATGCGTGATTTTCTCTCGGAGGATGAAGTCCTCCATAAGTGTCCCGCCACGTTCACCCGCTTTGAGCGAATTTTGATCGTCGTTGATCGGCAGCCCATGATTTGTTGTGAGTTCCGTATCGAGGCCAGATTCTGTGTTGAGCGACAAATCAGCGATCTTTTTTGTAGTCGAACTGCGTGGAGCTTTGCTCATCTAAGGTTGCCTTCTGAGTGATTTTTTACGGTTGGCTGTTCACAACCAACCTGGGCGGTAAGTCAAGCTGCTGACGTTAGCTGGGGGGGAATTCGTCCGCGACTGTGAGCGTCATCGTGTCAGCTTGGCGTGCGCCGCGTCACATCCAAGCCCTTGAGGATGTAATCTATTTGGAATTGCGGACTTAATTCAAAATTTCGCGTTCGCAAAACGCTCCTGTTGCAAAGTCTATACCGCACATAAATTCGCGAGACTGGAGCAGCAAAATTGGAGCGACGGTCGGGCGCACGCGTTTCGCCGCAATGGGGACGGTACGCGCTTTGCCTTTGGCGGTCTCACTTCCCATTAAGTCAACACCGCCAAGAAGATCATCGTATTGTCGGGCACAGCGCTGACTAAGTTAGTGGAGTATTAACGCGTCGACACAGAAGCCGCAAAACATTGCTGCTAAGAAACCGGGTAAGCGTAAACTGGCGAGAACCTAAACAAAGACGTGACGTTCAGGGATGGGAAATGAGCAAAGACAGTGATAGCAACTGGGGACTATGCGTTTCCTGCAAATGGTGGCAGATTGAGCCCGCTGCCAAAGCGGAACACGTGACCGCGGGTTACTGCATTGAAGAAACGTTACAGCCCTTTCTGCTGCGAGTCACCGGCAACAGCGGATGCAACAAATTTATGGAAGGCAAGCCCGCACACGGGAAGGGATCCAGTGAAAAGCCGCCGACTGCTAAGCCGGCGCGGTAGCGCTCAGCTGTGCTATTTACTCGGTTCGTTCGTACAGAGCATTCTCCAACTTTAAGGCGAATTTAATGCAAACGACTTCAAATGACGCTTCGAGGGTTCGAGTCCATGGCCACCACAAGGTCGCCGCGGCTTTATTCGTCGGCTCCCTTATCTTAGGGTCAGCTCTCGTTCTTGCCGCGGAGCTAACGAAGCCAGTCCGATACGAATATCGCCCAGGTTCCGATCCAAGTAGTTATGTGCTGTTCGATTCGGAGACTGGGCGCGCGACAATGGCAAAGGTGGACTCCAAATCCCCCACCGAAGCTCTAGAAACAAAATAACTTCGGGGAAATCGACGTAAGCCAAGGCAATCCAAACTTATAAAGGAAAACATATGTCCGTCGTCGCATTTGCCTGTATGGCGGCCCCGCTTGCCGCGATCGGTTACTCACTCTTATATTTGCTCTTCGGCGGCGGGCTTGGGGGAGCAGTCCTTATATTCATTGTTGCGAAAATGTTGGGTGATTAGGGCCCGATGGCGTGACCGCAACACTTCTTTTATGCGTAATAGCGGTGCATCGTACCGAAAGACAAATCGCATCTGCACTGAGGTCGACCGTGCGCCGCTGAGCGAAACGGATCAACATTATGTTGCGGCCATCACTCAACGAACACCGATACGGATATTCATGATCCTGAAGGCCCTATTTCAAATTCAATCGGTAGCCTACCGTCACTGAAGCAAGCGAAGGACTGGCTAACAACAACGAATTCAGACGCTCCTCGGAGATTAGTACCAGCGGCATAGTTTACATCCGGGTTTTCCACGATTTTCTCGAAGATTACGTCGATCGGACCGTGCACGATCGAAAACCTGTCGTCGATCGTGTTTTGGGAACACCCATCCTCGGCGAGTCCAATGCTAGACGGTAAGATCCGCCTTCTACTTTCGACCTGCATTCGAAAAGTTATCTGGGGAAATCGTATTCGATCTAACCGTGCATTCGCGCACGACTAGGTACAACGGACCCGCAATCATCCATTCGATTTCCGATGCAACCTTTCACGCTCGCACACCCATCAGTTTGGGACCGGCTGACTTAAATGTTGCCGTTGCTACAACTAGCGCTTCAACAGATTTGCAGACGGCAGGCATTCAAATAACGCAGCCGCGATTAAGAGGCCGCATAGCGACCCGACGTATCGCAGCCTCCCACGATGAAGCGCAGGCAATTGCATCGCAGCACACGACCTCTAACACTAGTATCGATCTCGATAAGCGGATTGATCAATCTGTCGCGAGAATACGAAAAGTGTTCCAACTGACGGTGCTGGGGCTAGAACTTGATCAAGACGAGGACTGAGCGCGCTCCTCGTGCGTTCCGATGGATTCGTTGCCTGGGCGAGCGATTCGGCCCCGAATCCTATAGTGGTCACACGAGCAGCAGTAAAGATGGTTCGCGCGTCGTGACCATCACTGCCTCTGCGGCTGACAAGAAACCGTCGGTCGAGATTTGAACGCCGTCGCGAAAAACAGTCCGTTGTTGATCGATCTCACCAGCTGATGAGGTTTGACACTCGTTAAGCGGCACTGGCGATCAAGTGCGTGAAAGATTTATTCTTGGGAGGTTCGTCGCTTGCGCTTTTTATTTTGCTGTCGTCGTTTGAGTTCTGCTGCCTGATCTTTCAGAGCTTCCGCAGTATTGAGGCGATTCAACCATCGCTTTGCCCACCGTGGACCGCCAGGGTCGTGTGAGTTGGCAACTTTGCGATTTATGCGATCCTGTCGTTCTTTAACTTTCGATTTGTTTGGCATATTTTGTCAGTTTAAGCTTCCGCAGCCTTCTCAATCAATTCTTTGAACGGCTGGGGTTCTCAATTGCACGTTTGGCGGTAGCGAGCTTGTGAAG
>JABDGM010000038.1:27444-36256 GCA_013286045.1 Planctomycetota bacterium
GTCGGAGCATGGGCTCCTCTCGGCCTGGTCGCCAGCTTACGCACCAACCCCTTCGCTACATTGTAGCCGGTTCCCCGGACGTCCGTCGCAAATCATTCTGTGTCCGGCAGTTGAGGGTGTGACCCTCCCCGGACTGCAACTCAATAAAAACGTTCGTTTGACGAATCATTTCGCCATTGGGAAGTGTACCGCGTCCTCGTTCCCAGAAACCGGACGAGTTCTCGGAGCGTCCGGCTTGTGGCAACGAACCCACGAGTTAATGACGTTCGTCGCCGCAAGTGATTCTAAATCGGTCGTTTCTTGACGCGTCTCACGGATGACGAGTTTTGGAGCGGATCGATAGAGACCTGGGCCCATTTCTAGGTCGAATGCGATCGCCCCGCCTTCTCACCTTCAGCGCCTCGACCTGACAAAGCTCACGCCCTCCTTATGCAGTTGCGTGCTACGACATTGGCCGCCGAGTTCATCCCTCAGAATGCAACTTGTCGCGGAGGCCGCGAAGAGGTGTGTCAGAGACGTCTTCTGATGGCACGTTATTCTTAAGGCGAATTTTGAAACTTTGCAGTCCTAGAATTAGTTGTCGATACGCGTTGACGCCGTGAAAACGACCCGCCTAATAAGCACAGCTAAGCCGATGAATTCGGTCGATCGACGCGGCAATTGGAGTTCACGTTTCAGTAGTATCTTCGGCAATTCGCATCTAAGTTCGGTGACTGGCGTCGTCCGTTAGCGACGATGATAAGGCCTCTACTTCATCAGGCGAGATTCGAAGCGATCAGGACGATCGTCTTCACTTTGAGTCGCGACGGCGACAAGCACCTTCTATGTGCAGGCCCAAATAATGAACTTGACCGTTAATTTCTCCGATTCTAAATAACCCGTTGAGTACTGCCAGCAACTATTTGGCGTACCGGGGCTTGGCGGGATTAATCAGTCGGCTTGGTTGCCCAAGTTGCCGAGCATGCGAATTTGTTCGAAAGTCAGCGCATGATTGAAGATGGCGATTTCATCCAGCTTGCCGTCCCACATGTTGAAATCTCGCTCCTCCGGCGCATCTCCTTCGAGGTTCAACTTGGTTCCAATCGCAAGCGCCAAAATTCTCGGATCGCGATGGAGATGTCGATAAGGGTGAACATCGACTTCGACTCCGTTTCTATACAGCCGAAGCGTCGCGCCATCAGCTACGAAGGCGACTTGATGCCAAGTGTTTAGCGGCAGGGGCTCACGATCGTGAACGGTGATTTCCGTGCCGCTGTCGTCTTCGATATGGGCCTCCAATTCGCCGCTGTCCTCTCGCAGGCCAAAGTGGAATTGTCCACGGTCGTTGGCACCGCCGGCCCAATTCTTCGCAATGCTAGCCCAGCGGGGACGCGACCGCGCATACACCCATGCGACTACAGACAGAGTGTCCCCTGTCGCCTGAGGATAATCGCTTGCAGACGCATAAGTTTGTTGCGCCGGCCCACCGAGTCTAAGTGCAGACCCTACTTTGCCAGACGTCCAAACTGGCGCAGTTGCGCGGCCTAAGTGAATCGTGGCGTCAGCACCGTTTCCCGAAAAGTCTCTGAGATGGCGACCATCGCCGGTTGGTTCCATTCGGTAATAGACAGCTGGGTTCATTTGAAGCACCTGCCGCGAGTAAGAGCTTGGATCGTCGCGCAGGCTGCGAACAAACCGATCTTCATCTAAATCGATCCCAGATGGCATTCCTGTCACAAAGTCAACGCGTGTTGCTTCGCCCGTCACTAGATGCACCCGATCTTCCACTCTGTTCTTTTCACCATGTAGGTCGACCAGAACGTCTCCCTTGAAGACATGCACTTCTGAATCTCGACCCTTGACGGCTTCGACCCCGAAATCGGTGCCCAGGTCGATCACCGTCGCTCCCGGCGCTTCAATGCGAAAGCCTTTTGCGGCTGGCGGCACATGAGCGGAAAGCTGACCATCCACTAGCCTGACACACGTCTGATCGACGATTTCAAACGTAACCGGAGCTCGCGCGACGACGATCGCCCCACTCTGGTACTCGAATTGCGCCAGTCCATCTCGCAACTCGTAAAGACCTTGCCGAAGTTGAGTGCCTGCCGACGGCATTGTCTCGCCGTCTGGGCCATAAACGAAACGAGCTGCGACCGCTTTGCTAAGCACCGCGGTTTCCGCTCCGCGATACGGCCGGTTTACCCGCCCATAGGTTACGATTGCGATCCCCACCGACACTACGAGCAAAGCGGCGACCGCGGCCACTCGGCCGACGTTGTCCATCATCCACCGCGCCGTGTGGCCAACGAGCGAAGGGGTTGGTGCGTAAGCTGGCGACCAGGCCGAGAGGAGCCCATGCTCCGACCGCAGCAAGGCGTGCATCTGGCAGTATTCGACAAAATACTTCCGCAGCTCGGCGTCGGCATCCAACCATTTGCCGAGTTGCTCGACGCCGTCGCTGTCCAGAGAATCATCCGCAAGTCGCCCCAGCAACTGTGCAAATTCGGCATGAAAACCGCTGCTTTCCATCGCATCATGTCGCTTCAGAGAGCGCTTCCTTTTGAACACATTCGATTAGCCAACGCCGGGCGCGAAACAGAATTTGATAAACCGCGTTCGAATTTCGCCGAAGTTTTTCAGACATCTGGTCCATGTTGAGCTCATCCGCATATCGCAAGCGAATCACCTCGCGCGAACGCTCGGGCATCAATTCCAAACAGCGTTCCAGCGAGACTTTCCGCTGCTCATATAATTCGTCGACATCTTTGGCTTCAGTCGCCAGCTTCGATATCAGTTCGTCGCTGAATAGAATCTTGTCGCGCAGTCGTTTTTGGCGGTGTGCCATGTACTGGAAATGGGCGATTCGAAACGACCACGCTTTGAAATTCGAGCCCGGCGTGAACTGGGCGGATTGCTTCCAGAGCACGATATTCACATCCTGCAGCACGTCGTTGGCGGCGTCCGGATTCCCAGCCAGAGTTAGTATGTAACCGTAGAGACGAGGCTGATATTCGGTCATCAGCTGAACGAAGTCGCGCGTGGAGTCGGAATTATCGGTTTTCGTCACGCTAGCGCCTCTTACGTTAAGAGCACAAAATCGTCTTATCTTACGTTGGTCGCTGAAATTTATGCGGCTTTCCCCGGTCGATGGCCGGCAACCGCGTTCGCCCTTTTGCGATTCGTGACGAGTCCGTCTACACCTCTGACGGGCGGGTATTACCACCGCCTTCGCCGTCATTCCTGAGTGAGCACCGTGATTTCCGTAAGAAATGCTCTCCACCCGTTATACACTGAGCAGATGCTGCCATGCGGCACATCAGAATGATTTTGGTTGTTGGAACCTTATTGGGCGAGGTCAAGGCGGCCTTTTCTCGATCGGCGAACGCGTTTTGGCCGATCGTCACGCTCTTAGTCGAGCGAGTCGTCGACATTGCACTTGAGCGTGCAATGGTAGCCGTTAGTGGCATTCGGAATTACGTGTCAACTTCTGGGAGTGTGTGTAATGAAGAAGTTTCTTGCGATGGGTAGTCTATTCGCGGTTCTCACGATGACCGCGTCTACAGGTTGGGCGGCCGTCGCTCAGTTTAATGGTAGCGGGACAGACTTTCTGACGGCGGGAAACTGGACGCCAGCCGGAGTTCCCTCCGCAGGCAATCAGTACATCATCAATAACGGACTTACTGCCAACTACAGCACCAACGTGTTCACTACAGTCGCTAGTCTTATCGTTGGGGCAGACTACCCAGCTCCGGGCGACTTTGGAACAGCGGGCACCTTCAATATGTCGGCAGGCTCGATGGAAGTCACCGGCGGCGGAAGCGCCTTCACGGTCGCCCGGGCTTGCTGCTCTGGCGATGGCATCGTGAATCTCACGAATAATGCAACTCTGACAGTCGACGGCTCCGACCCGCAAGTCGGACAACGCGACCACGGCGAGCTTCACATCGGCCCCCTTGCCTCGGTCATTTCTCCCACCAGCTACTGGCGCCTTGGCAACTACGGCGCGAATGTCGATAGCGGCCTGCAAGGTGATGGCCTGCTGGACGTGCAGGGTTCGTTCCTCGCCAACGTCATTTTCCTCGGCGATAGCGATTCCCATGGCGAATTGCGGGTATCAGGTCATGGGTCGGTAACCCTCAACGACAGCCTCGTGCCCAACACCGCTACGAACCAACCGGATCGCAGCGCGCTGGTTCAAATGATCGGATCCACTGCTTCGCTCCATGCAGTGAACGATCAGTCCGCCAACGGCGCGACAGAAGTCCACAATAAATACATCTTCACTGCCGATGCGGGCGGCATTTCGCCGATCACGCTGTCCGATGCGGTGAACATAGACAACAACGATCTCACCGTAAACTTGGCCGGCTTTGCCGTATCGCCGAGCTCCGTAATTACGCTGTTCGACGCCGCGCCGAATCGCATTTTCGGAGCGTTTGCAAACGTCACGATCACGGGCAGCAGCGTACAAGGCCTGCATGTGATCTACGATCAAAATTCAGGGAACATTTCAATTGCAACGCCGGAACCATCATCGATGCTACTGCTAGGCATCGGCGCCGTGGTTTGCGGCACGTTCTCGACGCGGCGCAATTCGCGCTAGCTGAGAGAAAGGAACGAGATCTGCTGAGTTGCAGCAGGTCGGTCACGAGTTTATTTGACAACGGATGTGTAACGTCGCCGTCGTGGATCACTGAAACGTCCACGGCGGCGCGTCCTCGAAAGCAATCGGTTCGTGACGTAACGAAGAGATGACAAACAAGGGCGGCCGCCTTTCTGCCCGAATGCTTTAAGAGCGTGCGCGCCCGGAAGTTGCGTGAGCGATATGGATACCGGCGTAGATTGTGGCCTGCTTAAATCGGCCGACGGCTCGAGATTTCGCCGCGGTTTTACACTTGTAGAGCTGCTAGTCGTCATTGCGATCATCGGAATTCTAGTGGCACTTTTGTTGCCCGCCATTCAGGCCGCACGCGAGGCCGCTCGTCGGACGCAGTGCAAGAGTCAACTTAAGAACATGGCGTTGGCCGTCCATAACCACGTAGATAGCTTCAAGGTCTTCCCAACGGGCGGCGCGGGACCGGGCGTCAAAATTGAAGATTATTCGCTCAACGGCAAGCCGTTCGGTCCGGATAAGCAAGGCTTGAACTGGACCTACCAGATTCTGCCCTATCTAGAAGAAGGCGCGGCCCACGATGTTGTCACCCAAGAAAAATTGCAATCACTCATCGTGCCGCTCTACGTTTGTCCCTCGCGGCGAAGCCCAGGCGTGCTAAATGCGGGCAACGGCATTGCGCCGACGTTCTTCCCAGTCGACTACGCCGCTGCCCAGCCTTGCACCTGGCAGTGCCTAGGCTGCACGACAGCCTACGATCCCCGTGAATCGGTGCCATTAACTTCGGCCAGCTACCAAAAGAATCAACTCTCGTTCTGGGGTGGAACGAGCGGCATGGTCGCCGGACTTTCGGCCACGAACGGCCAAGTGTACGACGGCGTCATCGTTCGCTCTGCCTACCAACTTGCGAGCAATTCCTTTGCCAACATATCGCGCCCAGTTACGATGGCGAGAATTATCGATGGCACCAGCCACACCCTTATGCTGGGCGAAAAATACCTCCGTACAGACCAGTACGGAGGCGGAAGCAAATCCGACGACAAGGGTTGGACCGACGGCTGGGATCCCGATGCGATGCGATCCACCTGCTTTCAGCCGTACCAAGACTCCGACGGCACCGGATTTCCAGCCACCGGCTTGAACGGGCCGACAGATATGTTCGGACACGATCGAGACGTTTACTACTTCGGCTCCGCCCACACTGGCGGATTCGGCGCGGCCTTCGCCGATGGGTCGGTTCACACGATCAACTATGATATCGATGTAACTGTATTCAATGGCATGGGCACTCGAGCCGGCGGAGAGATGACCGATTCCGCGGGCGTCAATTGAGATCGATTGATCAAGTTCAGTAGGTGGCAACTTAAGATGCGAACAACAATGCTTAAATATTCGATGAGAACCTTCTTCCTGTCCACGTTGGCAATGCTGCTCTTCGCCGCGAATTCATCAGCGGTCAACGTGTACTTCAATGGCTCGACGAGCTCCGATTTCCTGACCGCCACGAATTGGACGCCCAACGGCGTACCTGGAAATAATCTGTTCGATTCGTACGGCATCGATGATGGTCTCACTGCCACGCTCTCGAGCGGCAATCCGATCGTCAATGCCCTGCGCGTCGGCTCGGTCGACAAAACGCATGGCACCGGTTCAAACCATTACGGAAAACTAACGATCTCCGCAGGCGCAACGCTGGGTGTGATTGGTTCGAACGCATTGAGTGTCGGTCGCGAAAACCAGGTCTACTACCCGGTCGCGGGCGACTACAACCAAAACACCGTGGTGGATATGGCTGACTACGTATTGTGGCGCGACACCGTCGGGTCCAGCACCGACCTCCGCGCCGATGGCGACGGGAACAATGTGGTCGATCAAGGCGATTACAGCTATTGGCGATCTCAATTCGGGAACGTCGTCCGCGGCGGTGAAGTCGCTGTCACTGGCGGTTCTACGTTGAACGCAAATGGCATTCTCATTGGTGAACGCACCCGCGGCGTTGTTTCTATTGACGCCACTTCGACTGTCAACGCCCGTATCTGGGACACTACGGTTACCCCAAATCAATTCGGTGGCACCGAAGACGTCCGAATCGGCGGCTACGGTCCCGCGTACGATGACTTCGGCTCCGAACCCGGTTTGAACGGCAACGGCCTCCTAGATGTCAAAGGAAATTTTAACGCCAAGGATGTGTACGTCTCTGAACACGGCTCGACAGGCGAACTTCGTTTGAACGGTCCCGGCAAAATCAATCTCAATGGCACTCTGCACATGGATTTTTGTGGCGGTTGCGTCACCGACCCGGTTGGGCTCGCGAAACGATCTTCTACCGTATCCATCATTGGCTCTGGCGGAACGTTTAACGTGGGCCTCGACCCTGATTCAACCGTTGTTGATCCGTCTCCACCGCCGAGAGATCTTCTTGCCGCCTCGACAACAGCCACGCTTTCCTTTACCGCCGACGCGGGCGGGGTTACGCCGATCGTGATTGCACAAAACACGACCCCTGAACCATCCGGTACTGCTTACATCACTGGTGCCAACCTGGTGGTGGATCTCTCCGCGTATCTATCAAACACGCCGCTCACATTGATCAGCGCTCCGCCAACTCACCTGGTTGGCACCTTCGGGTCCGTGAAGTTCCTCGGCGGTCGCTCGGCCACAGTGAATTATGACATGGCCAACGGCAAAGTTTTCCTAAGTAATTTCCACTTAGGCGCTGGCGCGTTGGCGGGGGCCGCCGTGCCGGAACCATCCGTTTTCGCACTCCTGGGATTGGCGCTTTTTATCGTCGCGCCGCGCACCCGGCGCATTTCTTCTGCCGGGTAACTTCGTGGCTCAACTTTTCAGCTTCTCGCGTCTTTCAATAATCTCTGCCTCGCAATTGCCGATGCGGATCATTTCTGGTGATCCGCGCGTTTGCGCTCCTTTTGTTGCCTTGGTAGTGCTGTGTGCCACCTTCACGCCGATATGCCGCGCACAGGCAGGTCGCGAATTTTCGCTCGCGCCGATTGACACTCTGCCGAACGCCCCCTCGACCTACTCAATGCGTGACTGGCACCAGACGGCCATTAATTTCGATTCGCTCGCCTTCAACACGACTGCTTCTGCTCCGTATCTACCAATCCTCCGCATCGACAACACCTTCCAGCCCCCGCAAACGCAAACGTGGTATGGCCTGCCATCCTACGTGGGCGAGACTCGCACTTTTGGCGAAACAGGCGAGCCGATCCACGAAGCAGTCGCTTCTCTGGCTGCCGTGTGGGGTGGCACGCTGGTTGGAGTCGATAAATCTGCCGGTCAGTACGACTTCGTCGCGCTTTCGCGCGAGTATTTCGTCGATCGAAACAATCAATACATCTTCCTGAACACACCCTTCTCATCGTCGGGCCAATCTGCGTGGTATGAAACCTACCCCGATATTCTTATGTACGCGATCGCCGATCATTACCCAAACGAGTCGTCGATTCAAACCGCTTTGAATACGGTCGACCAAAGGTTTTATTCGGCCGTCAATGTGCTCACGGCCGGAGGAACGGCTCCGAACTTCAACCACACGGCATTCAACTTCGCCACCCAGAAGCCGGTCGATAATGGCCAGTGGAAAGAGCCAGACATGGGTCTCGGCATGGCTTGGATCGAATACGCCGCTTACCAGCGAAACCGCACAACAAATCCGACGGCGGCCGCATCGTATCTGACCGCAGTCGATTGGAGCCTAGCGTACTATCAGCAAACTTCTTCCAACCCCGATTACGAAGTTCTGACCCCTTTCGGCGCCTACACGGCCGCCCGGATGAATGCCGAACAGGGCCGCAACTACGACATCCAGAAAATGGTGAACTGGGTGTTCTCGCGCAGCGATGCCCGAAACACCAAAATAATGATCACCGGTCAACAATGGGGCGGTCAGGACGTTGGCGGCCTCATGGGCTTCACGATTCCCGGCGCTACGAATCCCGTCCGCGGTTACGCCTTCTCGATGAACACGTTCATCACCGCGATGCCAATGGTGCCGCTCGTCCGGTACGAAGATCGCTACAGCCGCGAAATCGGCAAGTGGATGCTCAATGCGGCGAGTGCCGCCCGGCTGTTTTACGCCGATGAACACACGCCACAAACCCAGTCGTCGTCGTTTTGGACCGGTGACCCTCAGCATTCCGTCGCATACGAAGGCCTTCGGCATCACTGGCTGAACGAATACGACAGTGAAGAAAACTACGC
>JABDGM010000038.1:36266-38381 GCA_013286045.1 Planctomycetota bacterium
GTCTACGGCTCCGCCGTTTCCGGCGTGTTCGGTTCCATCATCAAAACAACGAACGTCGACAAAATCCTGCAGCTCGACCTGCTGGCGACAGACACGTATCACGACGCGGCTTATCAGACGTACCTCTATTACAACCCGCTCGCAACAACCCAATCCGTCGCGATCAATCTCGGCACGGGAACGCAGTATGACCTATATGACGCAGTCTCAAACCAATACCTAGCCCGCGGGCGAACAGGCCAAACTTTCTTCAACGTTCCCTCTGATGAGGCCGTGCAGCTCGTGCTCGTTCCTTCAGGCGGAACCGAGACGCGGCAAGGCCGCAAGCTCGCGGTAAACGGCGTGGTAATCGACTACAACGCCACGCTTTTGCCCAACAATATCATTCGTAACCCGGATGTCGACACGGCACTCGCGAACGACGCCAATCATCCCGCGTACTGGCACTACAGCACAAACGCAACGTGGTCCTCTCAGCAAGCCCTGAGTCCTAGCCACTCTCTCGGTTTAGTTGATAGCAGCACAACCACTTCCGAAGAGTGGCGAACCTATTCGACCAGCGTTACCGCCGGAACGAACCGGCAACTCTTATTGCGCTGGTTTTGGAAGTACAACACTTCCACAGGCGACACGTTTCGAGCCCGATTGCGACTATTCGAAACCACGATTACCTTGCCGGATGGGATACAGTCCCTGGACCTCACGTTCCTGACTGGCGGTGCCGCATCGGCACTCGGTTCGTTCTACATCGATGACATTTCCGCCGAGGTCCTTGCGTCTATCGCTGTCGCGGGTGACTACAACCACAACGGCGTCGTGGACATGGCAGATTACGTCGTATGGCGCGATAGCATGAACGCCACCGGCACCGGCCTGGCGGCCGATGGCAACGGCGACGGAGTAGTCAACCAGCTCGATTACGATTTTTGGCGTCAGCATTTCGGACAAACGGCCGGCTCCGGCGCGGCACGATCGGCTGCAATCCCCGAGCCGACATCACTCGTGCTCATCTTGCTAGGTTGTTCCGCCATCGCACTTGGGCTAGGTCGAACAACGCACAGGCAATTGCGATAGCCATGAATCATTTCCCGCGCTGCTGGCGAATCGCGATTGCCCTCCTCGGGCTGGCGACGATTTGCGTGATCCCAAGCCTACGTGGCGGAAACGACGATAAGTCTGTCGCAATTTCACGCGTCAGCAAAATGCCGAGTCTACCGCAGCCGTACGCCATGCGCGATTGGCCGCAAGTCACTCGCGACTATCTCGATCTCATCTTCGATTTCGACCACCATGGCGAGTTTCTACCGCTCGTCTCGTGGCTCGACGACAGCCACAAGATGGTGGCGTTACCCTCTTACGTCGCCGGCGTACACGATCCCGAAGGAATCAATTACTTGGCCGCTGTTATCAGCGGTTCCCTCGTCGGCCTGGATATGCGCGACTTCCACGGCCACGACTGGGTATCTATGAGCGAGAACTTTTACAACGCTGACGAGGGCGTTTACGTCAATTCACTCCGCGGTCAAACGGGCAAGTCGTTTTGGTATGACATCCTTCCTAATATCTTTGCGTTCCAATTGAGCGCCATATATCCGGAGGACGGTCAACTCAACGAACGGACGACTACGGTCGCGGAGAAATGGCGCGACGTGTGTCGCGCGCTCGTCGATAGCCGTTCTAACCCAGCACTGCCTAACTTTGACCATACCGGCTTTCGCCTAAGCACGATGGAGCCGGCGGAACAGGGTTGGATCGAGCCGGAAGCCGCGGCCGGTATCGCCTGGATCGAATACATGGCGTCACTTCGTTCGCAAGACGCCAGATTCCTCGAAGCTGCGGACTTGGCGCTTCGCTCAATCGAAAGCCGGCCAGTCCACTCTACGAGGTTCTTTTGCCGTATAGCGTGATCACTGCCGCTCGGATGAATTGCGAACAGAATCGTTCATACGACGTCCGCAAACTTATGAATGCTTGTTTCGATCCGCACGCCGCCCCGCAAGCACGGCCCGGCTGGGGTGTTATATCCGATCGCTGGGGCGGCCTCGACGCGTACGGCCTAGTTGGTAGCACGACCGACGGCGACGGTTACGCTTTCGCCATGAACACCTTTCAATG
>JABDGM010000039.1:0-34340 GCA_013286045.1 Planctomycetota bacterium
CCTTCGACATCCAGCGGCTTGCCGACGAGGCCCTTCAGCGGATCGACGTTCGCCAGCGATTGCGAGACTTCGAAATTGAGCGACTTCTCACCATCGGGGTACGTGGCGCTAATCGCGAAGACGCGCCACTCGTCGCCGTCTTTGCGGAGGTGAAGCTTGGTTTTATGGACGGCGCCGCCGGCGCGTACCAGCACGGGGATCTCGACAACGTCGCCATCGTACTTCGGGTTACCGACTTTAATCGCGGTGTTGCCGGCTTGGGGTTGCGGGAGGCCAACGAGCGGCGACTTGCCGCCTTCGGTTATGAGGGACTCGGCTTTTTTGGTGAGACTCTGCTGGGCGACGGTGCGATCGGTGGTGCGAAGGTCGCTGTAGAAGCGGGATGCGAGGTCGGCCAAGGCGGCATCGGTCGCTTTGTCAGTCGGCTTGTCAGCTGGCTTTTCGGTCGCGGCGGGCTGGGCTGCGATGAACTTGCGATCGGCATCGCTGAGTTTTTCGAGCGGAACTTTCAGCTCCTGGCCGTCGTCGCGGCGGAGCGTGACGACGCCGTCTTGGATTTGTACCAACGTGGCGCTGATGTTGAACTTGCCGGTTGCGTCGGTCCAATTGCGTTCTTCCGCGGCCGCTACGGCGGACAGCAGGAAAACAATCAATACTGCCGGCGTCCGACGCCCTCGCAAAACCTCGACTTGCATGCTGCGCTCCCCCTGTACCAATGCTTTAAGTGGCCCCGGTCGCGAGGCCGCGAGACTGTGAAAATTGTGTTTAAAGTATGACTTTGGGACGCGAAAACTTCAATGAATGAAGGGTTTTTGGCGATGGAGCCGGGGATTTCGGCCGGGCCGTGTAACAGGGGCGGATGGGGGCGTAATAGATGGTGAAGCGGGTACGATTAACCCGCGAAACCAAACGCACAACGCCCGCCTATGAAACACTTAAACGACTTTCAACTTCTCGCTTAACTCTTTAAGCCTCCCTCCAAACGCCGCCTGCCAGTTTTCGAACTGGGCAGGCGGTATCTGTTTGCGCGGTACGAACGCATGGGCGGGAGCCTCTTGCGGCTTCGCCGCACCGGTTCGAGAACCGGTGGTACCCAATCCCGAATATTGGTGAATCTGGTGAACTCGATTTTTAAATACAATATTCCGGCCTTGGGGAACGTCGGACGCGCGCGTTTATCGAGAAAAATAGTCTCATCGCGAGGTGACTCGTTCCGGGACGGGGCGAATATTGTATTTCGAAGGTGTGTGAACGACAAAATTCGAATCACGGAATGGCGAAGCTCGAAACGGAAACGTCGGCGCGCAGCGCGATCCCTGGCTAACGGCTCGAAGCTGATAGCTGACGTCTTCTAATTAAGTTTTCAATGAGCGGGCCGCAGCCTTTGGAAGGACTGGGTGCGAATGGTTCGCAGGTCCGACCCTAGCATAGGTCCTGGCTCAAATTTAACAAAAAAGTGGTGAGTAAAGGGCGCGGGAATTCTAACCATAGATTGCGTTGAACGATCAGGTCGGACGCGCAGCGGCCGGGTGGTGGTTGCCGTTTTGCCGCTGTCGCGGATTTGGCGCGATAAGTTAGGTGAAGTTGGTAAAGCGTTGTGGCATGCGACGGCTTCGATTTGCGTTGATGACGTTGGTATGTCGTTTGCCTGAAATAGTAAGGACGTCGGCGGAATGAATTTATCGCTCACATTTGCTGGACGCAGGCAAACTTAAAACGAGGAGACAATCATGGCTAGGCATTCGGATCGCGGCGGAAGAACGGACTCGCGTGGAAACGAAGAACGAGGCCGCGGTTCCCAAAATCGCGGTGGTGCACACGCTGGGACCAGTCGCGGGGCACGGCATCTTAACGACGATATTGATACCGGCAATGCTCGGGATGAAGACCGGGGCGGCCAGCATGAAGAGGACTTCGAAGGGCACGGCGATAACGAGCAGGTATTCGGCGAAGTCCAGCAGGGCGATGTCTCTGGGTTCGGGCGGCCGCTGAGTTTTCAAGGAAAAGGTTTTTTCGGCGGTGGCGTGCCTTACCAGCAGAGCGTTCCGCATCGTGGAATGGGCAACGCGGTTGGCTATGGCCCCGGCCGACATGCGATTGGAGAACCGGGCGGCGGGCATCGCGGCAAGGGTCCGAAGGGGTATCAGCGTTCGGATGAACGGCTAACTGAAGACATCAATGAGCGGCTGACGCATGATGATGACATCGACGCTAGCGAAATCTCAGTAGCGGTGGCAGGCGGTGAAGCTACGCTTTCGGGCACCGTAAACACGCGATTTGAAAAACGGCGTGCGGAGGATTTGGCCGACGACGTAACTGGGATTTCACATGTGCAGAATAATTTGCGCGTAAAGAAGGCGCCGAAGTAGCAGTCGAGAGACTCATGTTGATAGACGTCTTACTTCAACACTGTTGCCAGAGAACAATTTAATTACTTCTTTCTGTAGCCCGGGCCGTATTGCTGCGAGAGCGCAGCCGGCCCGGGCTATTTTGTTGACCGGCGGCTGACGATATGCTTTCGTCGGGGTCCGTTTTCGAAACGTTGAGGGAGGAACATCATGGTCGGCGGGCGATTTTATGGTTACGCGATTGTGATAGCGCTCTTCGTGAACACGGTCGGTCTGCTGTTGGCTGAGGAACCGGCGGCAACTTCGCAGGAAAAAGCTGCCCGCGAGGAACTTGAGAAGGTGTTCCGAACGCAGCAGGAGGCTTGGAACCGGGGCGACGTCGACGCGTTTATGGAGCATTACTGGAAGAGCGACGATTTAACGTTCAGCTCGGGTGGCAAAACGACGCGCGGCTGGAAGGCTACGCTCGCTCGGTACAAGGAGCACTACCCGACGCGAGAATCGATGGGTCGGCTCACACTAAGTGAGTTTGAAATCACTTCGCTCGGTGATGCGGCGGCGATGGTGCTTGGGCAGTGGAAGCTGGAGCGGGAGAAGGAGCCAGTGGGTGGGAACTTTACACTTGTTCTACGGAAGTTTGAGGGGCGCTGGGTGATTGTGCATGATCATACGTCGCGAGTGGAGTAGCCACGGCTTTTTCGGATCCTTCCGTCGAAGCGCTACGCCCGCTTAGCGGCTAAATGGGGTCGTTATTTCGATGCCCGCTTTTTCGTGCGGGCTGAATTCGGCGTGTCGCCCGGTTTGCGCGTGGCCGGCGTTGCACTGCCATCGAACGCGGGGGCTTCGACGAATTCCCAGTCGTCCCCTTCGTTCCACGGTCCGCGCGCATCAATTTCGCCGTCGTCGCCTTCGCCAGTCGAGTCATTGAAGAACTGATCGACCAGGCCGGGTGTGGGTGGAATTTTGCCGATCTCAAACGGATCTTTGCCCATGCTTACGAGTGCCGCCGTAAAGGCTTTCATGTGCGTGATTTCGCGCGTCATTAGGAATTGCAGCGCGTCTTTCGTGCCGGGGTCATCGCAAAAGTTGATCAGCCGCTCGTAGACGATCTTAGCGCGGGCTTCGGCTGCGATGTTGCTGCGCAAGTCGACATCCAGCTCGCCCGTTATCTTCAGGTAGTCGGCAGTCCACGGATCACCCATGGAATTGAAGAGATTCACGCCTCCGCCGCCGGCGATCGCGATTAATGGGTCGGCTTCGGCGGCGTCGCGATCTGTTTTCATTGGCTTGAGATGCAGGCGCGCCAGCGCACCGACAATCTCCAAGTGACTGAGTTCTTCGGTGCCAATGTCCATGAGCAGATCCTTGCGTTCTGGATCTTCGCAGTTGAGGCCTTGAATCGAATACTGCATCGCGGCGGCCAGCTCTCCATTGGCGCCACCGAATTGCTCGAGAAGCATATTGCCGAAGCGAGGGTCCGGGGTGTCGACGTGGACCGTGTACATGAGTTTCTTAACGTGGTGATACATTGGAGGCTTCCTTAAAAGTTGGGTCGCACGAAGATCGATAGCCGCGAGTCGCGCAAGTGGAAAAGGGGCATGGCCGTGAGCGGCCCTGCCCCCTTGCCTTTTGCATGGCAGGCAGGTTTATTTGCCGACGGTTTCAGCGGCTTTGTTAACGCTTTTGCTGACTTTCGTGAGAGTCTTGTCCGCGTTTTCTTCCTCGGCAAGGTTCTCGCTTAGTTGTTCCTTGGCGTTTGTGTAGCCAAGTGAGGTAGCCCAAGCGCAGAGACTGCCGTAAGTGGCTATTTCGTAATGCTCAACTTTTTGGGCGAGGGCGATGATGACGGCGTCCATCACTTCTGGATCCGCTTCTTCACCCATCATCTCCTCGGCTTCTTCGATCAGCCCGGCCATCGCTGCACACTTTTTGGCCTTGGCGGGTTTGTCGGTGTCGTCGAAAGCAGCTTCGACACGCTCGACCTGTCCCTTGGTTTCTTCCAAGTGTGTGGTGAGGGCATCGACGAGCTTCTCGTCGGTTGCCTTTTTGATCATTTTCGGCAGGGCTTTAAGCAATTGCTTTTCGGCATGGTATACGTCGCAAAGCTCGTCGTAAAAAGCGTCTGCAAGAGTATCTAGAGACATAATGTTCCTTCTAAATTGATGGTTGAGGCGACTGTCGCCAGTTTCGAATAAGGTGACTGAGCTTGGACGAGCGTCGACTTCGCCGCTCATTCCCCTCCGGCTAAGGAGCATGTTATGCGCGGCTACTGGCGGCGGTCTCGCTCGAGGTTGAGATGTCCTCTCCGCCTGCGGCATCGAAGATGGCTTTCGCACGATCGGTCTCGGCTGAGTTTTCCGAGTGGACCGAAATGAGTGCGTTACCGCCCTTTACTTTGCCTTCATAGCGCTTGGCTTCGTATTCGGGGATTCCCATTCCGACCAGAGCGCCAGTTAAACCGCCGAGAGTTCCTCCGACGGTTGCGCCAGCCAGAGCGGCCATGATCGGACCTGCGGCGATGAGTGGCCCCACACCAGGGATAGCCAAAGCGCCAATACCGGCAAGCCAGCCAAGTCCCCCACCGAGGACAGCGCCCGTGCCAACACCAGTCGCGGCGCCTTCGGGGGCCTTCGTAGAGTTATCGACGGCAAAATCTTTCGTGCCGCTCCGATCGGGCATAAGCACTGAGATGTCGGCATTTGAAAAAGCCGCCGCCTTTAGCCGATCGACGACCGACGCGGCTTGAGTGGCGTTAACGATACAGAATACGGCCTTAGCCATGTTGTGATCCTTTGAGTACTGAAGCGATTAAGGTTGAACTTCTAGCTGGTTCGTAACGTTTGCCGGTCCGGCGACGTCTTGTGCAATTTTGTCGACTTGCATTTTCTCGTCGTCAGATTTCACTGGTCCCCGCAGCGTTACTTTTCCATCTTGAGTGATGATTTTTACGTTTTGAGCGTTGACGGACATTTTTGTGTCGACAACACGCTTGCGAATGTTCGCTGTGATGTTGATGTCATTTTTATTCTCGTTCTGGTCGAACGGCGTTTTGGCGGCATCGGCCCGGTCGCGAACGTTGACCCCCGAGTTATCGCGCTTAGCCGCTGATGTGTCTGAAGTGCCGGAGCCTGTGTTCGAATCTGTCGCGGATGCGGTCGATGTGGCAGGCGCCGTATTTGTCGCAGGCTTCGTCGCGTCGTTGCAGCCGACCGACGTCGCGGTAATAAGAGCTGTGGTTAATAACGCGTACTTCATCGGAGGCTCCGCAGAAAAATTGATGCTGGGTGGAACGGATGCGTAGAGCACTTGCCATACCGTCTCCAGTATTCGCGTGGGTCGGCCGTTCCCCAGTCCGGCCTGTTCTGGGCAAAAAGTGATGGGAATCGTGGTGCGAGCAGAAGTCTGGCGAAGTCGATTAATATTGGCGAGCGACCAAAATGGCGGACTTGAGCGGGCGAGCATGTCCGAGGCTTGGCGGACCAGTCTGAGAGGAAGCCCCTCACGCGACGCGACTACAGGATGAGATTTTTGCGAGGCCGAAATGCGGGAGAAGCTCTTGAGTCGACGGGCGGTGCTGAAGGAGACGGAGCGGAACCAATTCCATAGGTAGGACCTGCTACAATTGGGGGCGGAGCTTGGCGGACCTCCCTTCGGGCGGTGCTCCGTTGCCCTTGCCCTCGCCTGGCGCTTGATGGACACACTTTGACAAGTTGAGCCGCGGTGCGATGACGCGCTTGAGGTTTCTGATTGCGGTGGTGATCGTTTCGGCGGGGGCGCGTTTGCGCGCTCAGATTCTTCCGCCGGGGGCGACGGCGCAGTTGCTGAATACGGGGTTCATGTTTACGGAAGGGCCGCTGTATGACGGGAATGGCGGGGTGTATTTCTCGGATATGGGGCCGTCGGCGCAGCAGGCGACCAAGCCTAGTCACATTTGGCGGTACGACATCGCGTCGGATACTTCTGCGATCGTCGATCCGATTTCTGGAGGGGCGAACGGGCTGATTAAGGATACGAGCGGACGCGTGATTTCGGCGGACCGGGAGCGGCGACAGATATCGCGGCGGAGTGCGAGCGATATCACGACTGTCGAGACGGTGCTCGCGAGCAAATTCAATAACACCGCGTTCAATGGGCCGAACGATTTGGTGATGGATGCGAGCGGCGGAATCTATTTCACCGATCCGGATTATGAAAATCGGCACTCATTGCCGGATGCGCTCTACTATTTGAGCGCGGCGGGGGAAGTGTTTCAGCGGCGGACGTTTACCGTGGTGGGCAACCAACGGCCGAACGGCCTCGTGTTGTCGCCGGACGGAACGATTCTGTATTTGTCGATCGAATCGGGCAAGCGAATCATGGCCTATGATGTGGGAGCGAACGGCGCGTTGTCGAATGATCGGCAGTTTGCGATTACGACGGTGAACATGGCGGGGACGACGTTGCCCAATATCACGAACGGGCCGGACGGTTTGACGATCGATGCGGCCGGCAATGTGTATGCGGCGGTGCAGAATGCGGTGTTTGCCTGGAATCCGGCGGGAGCGAGGCTGTTCGATTTGCCGGTATCGCAGGATCCGACGAATTTGAAATTTGGCGGCGTGGGTGGGCGGACGCTTTTTATTACGGGCGGGACGTCGCTGTTCAAGGTTGATCTCAATGTTCCGGCGCCTGCGTTGGGGGATTACGACGGCAATGGGGTGGTCGATATGCGCGACTACGTAGTGTGGCGTAATTGGCTGGGCGCAACGGCGAATTTGTCGGCCGATGGGAATGGGGATCGGGTAGTCGACGCCGGGGACTATGACGTGTGGCGGGCGCACTTCGGGCAGTCGGACGGAAGCGGGAGTTCATCAAGCGCTTTCATCGTGGTGCCGGAGCCTGCGAGTGGTTTGTTGCTGTGGATAGCGGGTGGAGTTGGCTTCTTGCGATGTCGTCGCGGGCGATCCTCGACCACCTGATGAGCGATGACATCCCCGCGAGGGCGCTTTAGAATTCTTGATTCAATTGATTTCCATTGGATTAGGTCGGGCATGATTAGGCTATTGTCGCGTGCGCTGTTAGCGTTCCTCGCTGTTTGTTATATCCCAATTGTTGGCCGCGGCGCTGAGCCGGAGGCGCGTCCGGCATCGCTTGGCCTTGAAATAACGGATGTGTTTCGCGCGGGAGAAGGTGGTTATCGCACGTATCGGATTCCGTCGCTGGCGCTGACGCGGAAGGGGACATTGTTGGCTGTTTGTGCTGCGCGGTTGGATGGGTTCAATGATTGGGCGAATATCGATACGATGCTTCGCCGCAGTACGGATGGTGGGAAGACCTGGACGCCGCAGGAAGTTGTGACGGATGACGGAAGGAACGTGGTAGACAATGCGACGTTTGTCGTTGATCCGACGAGCGATACGATTTATCTGCTGTACCAGATTGGGTACGAGCGGGCGTATCTCAAGACTAGCAGCGATGAAGGGGTAACCTGGTCGCCACCGCGCGAAATCACGAGCGTGTTTGAGAAGTTTCGTGATCGGGATGGATTTGACTGGAAGGTTTTGGCGATGGGGCCTGGGCATGGGATCGTTTTGAAGAACGGGCGATTCGTGGTGCCGGTGTGGTTGGCGACTCAGCATTCGCATCGGCCTTCGATTAGCGCGACGATTTATAGTGATGATCAAGGTGCGACTTGGCAGGCGGGGGATGTGGTGGTCCGTTCGACCGATCGGACGCCGAATCCGAGCGAGCATGTGCTGATCGAGCTGGCGGATGGGCGCGTGATGGATAACATTCGCACGGAATCGAAAGAGCATCGGCGGCTTGTCAGTTATAGCGCGGATGGCGCGACGGGGTGGTCGGAGCCGACATTTGATCGTGCGTTGTTCGATCCAGTTTGCATGGCGAGTATGGCGCGGCTGGCGGGTGGTGCGGGAACGAGTGGGCTGCAGGCGATTTTGTTTGCGAATCCGGATAGCTCGGCTTGGAAAAAGGGGGTGACGAAGTCGGGGGCGTGGGCACGGCGGAATGTGACGGTTCGGATGAGCACGGACGAAGGGCAAACGTGGCCGGTCGCGCGCGTGATTGAGCCGGGGCGGAGTGGGTACTCGGATATGACGGTCGATCGGGACGGGGTCGTTTATCTTTTGTTCGAGCGGTCGAATGTGACTGGGAAGGAAGGTGAGTTCGTGCCGGCGTTCATTTCGCTGGCGAAGTTTGATCGAGCTTGGTTGGAGGGGAAGCGGGAATGATGGGGTCATCGCCGCGGCGACCGAACCCATCCTACTTGTAAGGGCGACATGAAAGACGCTGCCGAGAGTGAGACGCGGGAGATGCTTGTGGAGTGTCGGGCGCTATTGAGTGACGATCACTTTGTTTACATTTCGGGCGACCATGGGAGCGGGTGGGTTGATAAGGATTCGATTTTTGTCGAGCCGCGGCGAGTGGCGCGGTTGGGGGAGTTGTTGGCTGGCGCGGTGAAGCGGTTGGGGGCGGAGATTCTTTGTGGGCCGGCGACGGGTGGGTTGATTGTGGCTCAGTGGACCGCGTTTGTGCTGGGGGTGCCGGCGGTGTTTGCGGAGCATGACTCGCCGAGGTCGCGGGCTGAGTTGCGCGGGCAGTTTTCGTTTCATCGCGGGTATGATCAGCTCGTGGCAGGAAAGCGGGTGCTTGTTGTGGATGATGTCGTGAACACGGGGCAGAGTGTTCGTCAGACGGTGGCTGCGGTGCGGGCGGCGGGGGGCGAAGTGGCGGCGGCCGCGGCGCTGGTGGATCGGGGGAATGTGGATGCGGCGTCGCTGGGGGTTAGTGAGTATGTGTATTTGATGGAGTATGATATTCCGGATTGGTCGGCGGCGGATTGCCCGTTGTGTAAGGCGGGCGTGGCGGTGAACACGCGGTATGCGCATGGAGCGGATTTTTTGGAGGCTCAAGGGAAGGCGTGAGAAGTACGAATTCGAGGCAAGCCGCGCGAAGCGGCGAATCATTTCACTGAAGGGAATCGACGCATGTCTTACTGTGGTTTAAGGATTGTGGCGGTGGCTCCGGTTCTTGTCGCGCTCGTTGCGGCCGTGGCGATGGCGGACGAGCCGAAGGCGGGCGATGGGTTGGTGGAGTTTAAATCGGACGAAGGTAAATTTAGTGTTCGACTGCCGGGGAAGCCGGAGGAGGAAGTCGTCGAGGTGGGGGCGGCCAAGGAGAAGCAACATCAATTTAAGATTGGATCCGAACACGGGATGTACCTTGTTTCGTATCAGGACAATCCGAATTTGAAGGGAGCGTCATCCAAGAAGATTGAGGCGGCGCTCGAAGGGGGGCGAGATGGGGCGGTCGGCGTCTTCCACGGAAAGCTGATCGAGTCGAAAAGCGTTACGCTCGACAAAAAGCATCCGGGGTTGATATTTCGCGTGACGATTCCCGACGCGAACGGCGAGGCGCGGTGCCGGTTTTACATGGTGGGGACGCGGCTTTATCAGATCATGGCGATCGGTGAGCCGGACTTTGCGAACTCGGAGGAAGCGTCGCAGGTGATTGAGTCGTTTAAGACGGCGGCTGGGGGCTAGGGACTGTCGGCCGCGGCAACAATGTGGCGGCCGGTTTATCGTCTGCGGCGGCGGTAGAGCGAGAGGAGCGGGGCGAGCGCGAGATAGAGGAGACTGGCAGGTTCGGGGACGGCGGTGTTCGTGAGTGAACTGCCGCTGCCGGCGCCGAGGTTCGATTGGCCGAAGTGGGTGCGCCAGGTGTCGTAGTCGGTGGCGCTGTTGGGCGTTGGGCTTTGACCGTTCCGCCAGCTGACGTAGTCGGCCATGTCGACTTTGCCATCGATGTTGAAATCGCCGGGGACGGCGTCGGCAACTTGGCTTAGGAAATCTTCGGCACTCCAACCGATGGTGCCATCGGCGTAGCGAATTTGCCAGCGCTGGTAACTGGCGCCGTAGACGGGTCCTTGTAGGATCGTGCCGAGCGCGCCTAAGGGTTCGGTGACGAACGTGCCGTTCGAGGCGGCGGTGTTCCAGGCTTTCAGGTTGGCGGTCGCTTGGATGCGGGCACCATCGTTGAAGCGGCCGACGGAACCGACGATGTAATCTTTGAGCGTATTGGCATCGCCGTTGATGACGTCGGAATCGCCGCCACGTGGGGCGGCGGCATTGTACTGCCAGAATTGCCAGTTGGCCCAAGGGCCAATGCTGTTGGGTGCGCCGGTTTGCGGGCTGGCGTTATTGTAGCTGGCCATCCAGAGGGGCCAACTCTGAGCGACGGTGGAATCGAGCCATGTGTTGGCGTAGTCGATGTAGGTGTAGACGACGGGCGTGATTTTCAGGCCGGCGGCGGTGCCGTAGTTTTGGATATCGGTGCACCAGCGGTTGACCCACTGCGAGAGAGTGGTTTTGGTGTAGCCGGCTCCCGTGAGGTCCTGCTCGATATCGAGCATCGGCATGAGGTAAGTGTTGCCATCGGCGTTTTTGATGTACGGGCTGGCGATGCTCCAGAAGTGGGAAGCTTCCTGGTCGGCGCCTGCGAGGCCGAGTTGGTTATCGGGGCGGGCGTAATGGTAAGCGCCGATGAGGACGCCGGCGGCGGGGGCGTGTGCTTCGTTGGCGGTAAACGCCGCATCATTGAAGGTGAAGCCTTCTGTTGCTTTAGCCCAAGCGAAGGAGATGCCGTCGGTGTTTTTGGCGGTCGACCAGGGGAAGTTCGTGCCCTGGTTGTTTGAGACGTCGATACCGATCGGGCGAAGGGCGAACGCGGGGGTGGCCGCAAGGACCAAGCACGAGAGCGCGCCGGCGAGCGCGCGGATGAGATTGTTTTGTTCCACGGTAACGGAAGTCATCGCAGTTGAGAGCGATGAGGGCTAAGACTATCGACCTCTTCTCTACGGCTTATTTTAGTTTTTGCAGGGGAAAGGTGTCAAATATTAGGGACAGGGGGCTAGAGACTAGGGCTGGGGGTTTGAGTTGAATGAGCTTAAGATTAGCGGTGGTAGTTCAAGGGATGTTGTTTTTTGAGAAATCGAGGCGCGATGAATCATCGTCACTTGGGACAAAGCAAGCTGGTCATTAATGAAATCTCCTAATATGTCGTGCCGCTTAGGGACTACTCGCTCTCGCATCTATGCTCTGATTGCGTTAGTTGGCGCTACGCTTATTATCGCCTTCATTTTTGCATCTGCTTTCTTTGGTAAGAAAGTAGTTCAAGCCCAAGCACCAGCGAGTGCGCCAATTGACAAGAGTTCTCAACGAGTGCGACGCTTCGACGATTTGAATTTGAACTTTGACATGCCAGATGGGCCCTGGATCGAACTTGATGCGCAGAAGATCAATCCAGATGCTTGCCTCGTCCTGCATCACAGCGAGCTCGATATTTACTTTATGATCATGGCGCATCGTCATCCCAATGATCCGGACTTCACCTCTGCCGAGCTCGCGAAGTTGGTGCAGGATGGCATGCGGGAGCATAACCCTTACGCCAAATTCTCGATTGAAGAAAGCGAAAAGTATTCTCAGTTGGATGGCGTTGCATTCACTTTAAACAGTCCGGTAAAGGGTCATCTCACGCACTACGCCATTTGGGATGCCGTGCGCAACGGTTTTACCTATGAGTTAACGATGTATGGATCTAAGCAGCACGCGAGCGAAGTCGACGATATGTTGAAAGCCATGTGTTCGCGGCTGCGTCAGCTCGATCCCGATTTGGTGGCTAACTCAAAGTGACCCTGCCCTGCACCGCAATTAGCGCTGATAACTTCATCGGAGGCTCTTCCAAGAGGAAGACTGAGGCAATATGAACCATCGTCATCTCGGCCAGAGCGGGCTCGTCGTCAGTGAGATTTCTTACGGCAATTGGATTACGCACGGGTCGCAAGTTGAAAAGGAAGTGGCGGTTGCGTGCGTGCGGGCGGCGCTTGATGAAGGAATTACGACGTTCGACACGGCGGATATTTATGCCAAGACGAAAGCCGAAGAGGTGTTGGGAGAGGCGCTCGACGGGCAGCGTCGTCAGGGGCTGGAGATTTTTACGAAGGTGTATTGGCCGACGGGGCCGGGGATGAACGATCGCGGGTTGTCGCGGAAGCATATTCTTGAATCGATCGACGGGAGCTTGCGGCGGCTGCGGACGGACTATGTGGATTTGTATCAGCTGCACCGCTATGACTTCGAAACGCCACTCGAAGAAACCATGCTCGCGCTTGCGGATTTGGTGCGGCGCGGGAAGGTGCTCTATGTGGGCGTTTCGGAGTGGACGGCGGAGCAGATCGCGCGGGCCGGGGCGCTAGCGCGGGAGCTCAAGATTCCGTTCATCAGCAATCAGCCACAGTATTCGATGTTGTGGCGAGTGATCGAGGCGGAAGTGATTCCGGCTTGCGAGAAGTTGGGGATGGGGCAGATCGTGTGGTCGCCGATGGCGCAGGGTGTTTTGAGCGGGAAGTATTTGCCAGGTCAGCCGCCGCCGGCAGGTAGCCGGGCGACGAGCGAAGCGGGGGCGCAGTTCATTACGCGATTTATGAGCGAGGATGTGCTCACGCGGGTGCAGCAGCTCAAGCCGATTGCGCAGGAGGCGGGGCTCACGATGCCGCAGCTGGCGGTGGCGTGGGTGCTGCAAAATAAGAGTGTGTCTTCGGCGATTGTGGGGGCGAGCCGGCCGGAGCAGGTGCGCGACAACGTGAAGGCGAGCGGCGTGGTGCTCGATGCCGCGATCATGAAGCGGATCGATGACGTGGTCGGGCCGGTCGTGGAGCGCGATGCAAAGAAGACGGTGAGTCCGCCGAAGCGGCCGTGACGAACGAATGGTCCGGATCGATGCGCGTCCACCCCTCCCTTAATCCCTCCCCGTCGCAGGGGAGGGAGACGGAAGTAAGAGTACGCGTTCTTCGCTTCTACTTCTTTTTCTTCTGGGCGAAGGCGGACTCGATCAGATTTTGCGAAAAGCCGATCGGGACCGTACCTTGGGCCGCGTACTGGTAGACTGCGGCCAGGAAAATCTGCTTCAGTGTGCTGAACACAATCGACAGCAGAATCAGAAATAGCACTGCGATTACGAGCGTAACAGCAAATGGCCAGTAGGATTCGGTAGAGACGGAGATGACGCCTGCCAGGGCGATGGCCAGGAAGACGGGCAGCAAGAAGAGAATCTGAATCGCACTAAGCGATACGCGACCGACGAGCGCTTCGCCCCAGGTTTTGCGCAACAATTCGGCCGAACGTTTGGCGGCGGCGATTGGGCCCAGTTTTTCGGCCGCAAGTATGGGCACGACCATGAAGGTTACGACGGTCCACGCCATTCCGATGAGGCTGATGGCGAACTTGCCGACGAGCGGAACGCGATCTTCGATTTGTTTGAGGATCGTGCCGACGGTTGCGGCGAGGAGCGACCAGCCGAGAATTTGTGGGAGGCGAGCCGTCGCGGCGCTTAAGCCGTCGCTTAATGTTGGGTTGCCGCCGTTAAAGCGGCTGAGAGCGCAGCAGACGAGCGCCGTGTTGAAAAACACCACCACGAAGTTGGTTGCGAGGTAGAACGCAAACGCGACCAGGGCCGCGATAATTCTTTGTGGGCTGAAATCAAATCGATCGCCGTCGGCATGATTGCGAACGCCATGATTTTGGCCGGCGTCGGCAGGGGCTTCTGCTACCTCTTGCGCGTTGGGCGACCGGCTGCTCGTGAGAACACTGTTTCGCAGAGTTGGCGAAACGAGGATTGGCAGCGCGAACGAAATAACAATCAACGCACAAGCGATTGAACTCAAGATCGGGAACAGCAGAAGCGTTTTGTCCTGTTGCAGGACCGCCCAGCTTTCCTTCATCATCGACCAGCTGCGAGAAGTACGCTCGAACATCTGAAAGCCCTCCAGCTAAAGGTCATCTGACATTCATCACGTTTGCGTTCGTACGTTAATCTAAGAAGCTCGTCTGCAACAATCAAGCAAGGTCGAAGCGGTCGAGGTTCATGACCTTCGTCCAGGCGGCGACGAAGTCGTCGGCGAACTTTTTGCCGGCGTCGGAGCTGGCGTAGACCTCGGCGACGGCGCGGAGTTGGGAATTTGAGCCAAAGACCAGGTCAACGCGGGTGGCGGTTCCCTTCACTTCGCCGCTTTTGCGGCAGCGGGCTTCGAAGGTGTCGGCTTCATTCGAAGTCGGTTTCCACTCCGTGCCCATGTCAAGAAGGTTCACGAAGAAGTCGTTGGTGAGGGCATCGGACTTCTTGGTGAAGACACCGTGCTTCGATCTGTCGGCGTTGGTGCCGAGGACGCGCATACCGCCGATGAGGACGGTCATTTCAGGGGGCGTGAGTGTGAGGAGCTGCGCTTTGTCGATAAGGAGCGCTTCGGCGGGCACGGAATAACGACCCTTGAGGTAGTTGCGGAAGCCATCGGCGATGGGCTCCATGACTTCGAACGACTCGACGTCGGTCTGGTCTTGCGAGGCATCCATGCGGCCGGGCGTGAAGGGAACTTTCACGTCGTGGCCGGCGGCTTTCGCGGCCTTTTCGATCGCGGCGCAACCGCCGAGGACGATCAGGTCGGCGAGCGACACCTTTTTGCCGCCGGATGCGGAGCTGTTGAAGGCGGTTTGGATGCCTTCTAAAGCTTTGAGCACCTTGGCGAGCTGCGCGGGTTGATTGACGGCCCAATCTTTTTGCGGGGCGAGGCGAACGCGTGCGCCGTTTGCGCCGCCGCGCTTGTCGGAACCGCGGAAGGTGGATGCCGAGGCCCAGGCGGTGAAAACAAGTTCCGAGATCGAGAGGCCGGAGGCTAAGATCTTGTCCTTGAGTGACGTGATGTCGGCAGCTTCGATCAACTTGTGATTGACGGCGGGAATCGGGTCCTGCCAGATGAGCTCTTCCTTCGGAACCTCGGGGCCGAGGTAGCGAGCGCGCGGGCCCATGTCGCGGTGGGTGAGCTTGAACCACGCGCGGGCGAAGGCGTCTGCGAGCTTCTGGGGATTCTTGAGGAAGTCGCGGCAGATTTTTTCGTACGCGGGATCCATCCGAAGCGCGAGGTCGGTGGTGAGCATCGTTGGCCGACGCTTCTTCGATTTATCGTGCGCGTCAGGGATGATCGCTTCGGCGCCCTTAGCAACCCATTGCTGCGCGCCGGCGGGACTCTTGGTGAGCTCCCATTCGAAACCGAACAGGTTTTCGAGGAAGTTGTTGCTCCATTTGGTGGGCGTCGTTGTCCAAGTAACTTCGAGGCCGCTGGTGATCGTGTCGGCACCCTTCCCTGTTCCGAAATCGTTGCTCCAGCCGAGACCTTGCTCGTCGAGGCCGGCAACTTCGGGTTCACCGGCGACATGCGATGCGGGGGCGGCACCGTGCGTTTTGCCGAACGAGTGGCCGCCGACGATGAGGGCGACGGTTTCTTCATCGTTCATGGCCATGCGGCCGAAGGTTTCGCGGATGTCGTGCGCGGCTTTCACCGGGTCGGGGTTGCCGTCTGGGCCTTCGGGGTTCACGTAGATGAGGCCCATCTGGACGGCGGCGAGCGGGTTTTCGAGGACGCGGGAGTGGATATCGCCGTCGGCTTTGTTGTCGGTGACGAGGACGGCGTCATCTTTGCCTTTGACGACGCCTTCGGAGCCGTGCTTGTAGCGGATATCGCCGCCGAGCCAGGTGACTTCGGAACCCCAGTAGACGTCGTTGTCTGGTTCCCAAACGTCCGGGCGACCGCCGCCGTAGCCGAAGGTTTTGAAGCCCATCGTTTCGAGGGCGACGTTGCCGGTGAGGATCATGAGGTCGGCCCAGGAAATCTTGCGGCCGTACTTTTGCTTGATCGGCCAGAGGAGGCGGCGAGCTTTGTCGAGGCTGACGTTATCGGGCCAGCTGTTGAGCGGGGCGAAGCGCTGCTGACCGCGACCGCCGCCGCCGCGGCCATCGCCGGTGCGGTAGGTGCCGGCAGCGTGCCATGCCATGCGGATGAAGAGCGGGCCGTAGTGGCCGAAGTCCGCGGGCCACCAGGGTTGCGAATCGGTCATGAGGGCCGCGAGGTCTTTTTTGAGCGCGGCAAAGTCGAGGCTTTTAAATTCTTTGGCGTAGTCGAAGTCGTCGCCCATGGGGTCGGACTTCGAAGAATGCTGGCGGAGCAAATCGACGCGGAGCCGGTTGGGCCACCAGTCGCGGTTGGAGGTGCCGCCGCCGGCGACGTGCTTGAGGGTGTTCATTGCGGTTGCGGGAGCTGCCATATTTTGTTCCTCGTCGTAGCCTTTGGTTTACACACTAATTTACACTTTTGAGGCCACGACGACAATTTGCCGGAATGCCGGCTGCTGAGAAGCGAGGCAGAACGATCCGCCGTTCGCCGCCCCGTGAACGAGCGATAGAAGAGCCGAAGGCTTGCGGCCGATGTCGCGCTACATGCTGCTTGCGGGTTCTGCCGAAACTTACTTAAAGTGCCTTCGACTTGCTCCCACGCATTCTGAAGAAAGAGAAAACTGCAGGCACGGCGAGTAGCCCAAGTGCTGCGATTGGCGGCTCGGGCACGTTTTTGGCGCTGACTGCTGATCCGGCCGTAATGGTTAAGAAGTAAAACGCGCCAGGGGTCAACGCGGGCGTTATGGCTCGGAATTGACCAACGTTAGAGAACTGCAAATCCCTGGAAGGATAAGGAGGCTCAACCGTTTCGTGATTGTTTAGATCGAATGGGTCCGCCACGACCGTGGCGCCAATGCCCCCGACTCCTGTGCCGTTGGGCGAGAAGTCGAAAACAGTCGTGTTCGAGTTATTGTCCACCAATTTTATCTCGAAGCTGTTGTTGGCGTCGACGTTTGCCACCGGCAGGCCGACTTGACGAATAGACCTCATGAAATCATCGGCGTCGAAGTCGAAAACCATGCGATCGGCGTTTAGGGGGCTGAAGAGGCGGATGATTTCGAAAGAGCTGGAGGCATCGGCGGGCGCACCGGTAGCCGCGCTATTCAATTCCAGCTCGGCATAGGAATGCATGTGGACTGTGGTTGTAAGATGGCTGACCGAAAAGAGCGCAGCATTCGCATCGACGTTGGTTCTGACAAATTGCACGTTATGAAGAGGGTCGGTCGGCTGGCTTGGCGGTCGCGAGTAGTCATTCGCAGCTTTCAGACAAGGACCAAGGCAAGTTGCGAAGGTGCCAGTTGCATGAGTGGACTCAAGGTCGGCGCGCATGCCAGTGGACGAACCGCCAGCGCCGGTGCTATTAAAGTCGCTCAAATCGACCTGGCTGCCGGTTCCGTCCCGAAGCGGACCCTGAGTCAGGTTTGTGGCATCGACCACGGAGCTTTGCCAAAAGACGTTGAGCTTATCGATGTTCAACCCCGCGAACGCATAGCCTTCTGCGTGCGAATACGTTGGGGAAAGCGATCCGACAATGATCGCAAGAATAAGTGATTGCCGATTTAGATTGTGAATCATTAGCGTGCGCCCGAAGTTTTAGCCCCTGGCAAACTAAAGTTCGCTGCAAGACGATCGATTATTCCCGTTCCCGTAGCCGAAGGCTTCAACTTCTATTTTGGACGACGGCTCCACGGGGCTGCAAGACGGGCGACGAAACCCGTGGTAATTTATTTGGCGAGTGCGTCGAGCAGTGGTTTGCCGTCGGCGTTAGGGATTTCGAGGCCGAGTAGTTTGGCGATGGTGGGGGCGACGTCGGTGTTGTTGATTTCGCCCAGCTTCGTGCCGGGCTTGATGCCGGCGCCGCAGGCGATGAAGACCGCATGCATATCGGGCAGGTGGGAGTCGTAGCCGTGGCTGCCCTTCAGCTCGTTCTTGCCGCCGGCGGCGGTGTCGCCGAAGAAGTAGCCCAAGTCGGCGAAGAGGACCATATCGGGCGCGTGGGGATCGCGCTTGGGGTCGCCGATACCGTAGTCTTTGAACTCGTCGGCCACGATGATCTTGGCGACGCCCTCGACATTTGCGAATGCCTTGCGAACCCGTTCTTCGATGGCGGCGCGATTCGCCTCATCGTGGATGTAAAGGAGCACGGAACCGCCTTGGACGACGGGTTCGACGTCGCCGCCGGTGATGCGGCTGCCAACGGTTTTGAGGAGGCCGGCTTGTTCCAGAATTGGGTCGATGGCGACTCGCGTTTTGTTGAGTGAGAAGCCGTGGTCGGAGACGATGATGAGCGTCGCCTTGCCCGGGAAGTCTTTTTGGAGTTCTTCCCAGACCTGGCGGACCTGATCGTCGGCGCCTTTGATCGCTTCGAGCGCTTTTCCCGAGCGCGGGCCTTCGCGGTGTTCGGTGAAATCGACGTCGAGGACGTGGAAGAGTGCGACGTTCGGTTTGTGTTCGCGGAGGATCAGTTTGAAGACGTCCAAGAAGCGCTGATCTTCTTCCGTGCTTTCGGTGCGGCGGCGGGGTTTGCCGTCGGCGTCGTTGATGAGATCGATGCCGGCGGCCTTCGTTTCTTCCAGAACGGCCGGGGTGCTGTACTTTTCGAGCAGTTCGGGCTTACTGCAGTCGGGGACGGTCCAATCGAGCGAGTGGGCGTTGCGTGATGCGGGCCAGTGGACGGCAGCGGTTTTGAGGCCGGCGGCTTTTGCGACGTCGTAGATCGTCGGAGCCTTGACGATTTCTTCTTTGTCGAGCGTGGGGTCCCAGATGACAACGATCTTTTTGCCTGTTGTACGATCGAGATAGTCGTTGCCGACGACGCCATGATGAGCGGGCGAGACACCGGTGACGAGCGTCGTGTGATTCGGCCAGGTGACGGTGGGGTCGGACGCGCGCATGCCGGCGGAGACTGCGCCTTCGGCCGCGAGCTTGCGGATGGCGGGCATTTCGACGGTTGGGTCTTGCAGGTAGAAGTTGGCGAGGCCGTCGACGCTCATGAGGACGACGACGCGATCGGTGTTCGCTTCTGCGCTGAGAGCGGAGCGGGTTTGACAACCGATACATGCGATGGACACAAGTGTGAACGAAAGCGAAATGATGCGTCGGATATTCATCTTTGGATTGAGCTGTTGTGAAAGATGCAGCAATGATTGGCTCGGCGCCGCGGCGACCGAACCCATCCTACGACTTTACGATTTGCGGCCGGCGCGTTCGAGTGTCAGGAGGCGCCTTTGTTCGGCGTGGTCGGCTTCTTCGTCGGCGATTTTCTTTCTCTCGGTGTTGTCTTTTTCATCGAGCTGCGGTAGCCACGGGTAGCTTTCGTGCGACCAGGTGACTTTGTCGCCGTCGCACCGGATGATCGTGTAGCCGGGGTCGGAGCCGGTCCAGTTGCCGGCCCACCAGGCGCCGCTGGCGGCGGCGCCGGTGACGTACCAGGTGCCGTTCCAGAAGGTGTCTTCGACGCGGTGGCTGTGACCTTGCAGGAGGAGTTTTACGTTGTGGCGTTCGAGGACTTTGCGGAGCTCGTGGGTGTCCCAGATGACCATGCTGCCGTCCATCGCAAGCTTCTTCGGGTCGCCACTGATTTGGCCGACGTTGCAGAAGGCGGCGACGTGGACGACGGCGATCTTGGGTCGATCGCCGGCGGCGCCGAGGTCGTAGCCGAGCCATTCGAGTTGCTCGGGGCCGAGGCGCGGCTCTTGGATGATGCGGCCCTCTTTGTTGGCGGGGAACGCGCTATCGAGCACAGCAAAGTGCCAGCCTTTGTGATCGAAGCTGTAGTACGGCTTCTCCCATTCGAGGGCGTCCATCAACATTTTTTTGCCGTAGCCGGGCTCGGTCGATGAAACTTTTTCGCGGGAGTTCCAGCCGAGGATGTCGTGGTTCCCGAGGCATGGGTGCCACGGATATTTGAGGTCGTGCGTGATGTCTTTGTAGAGCTTGATTTGGTTTTTGTAGTCGTCGAGCGCGGTGTAGCCGCCGTCGAAAACCATGTCGCCGCCCATGAGGACGAAATCGGGCACTGGCTGCAGTGAGTTGAGCGCGGCGATGCACTTGGCGTAGCCTTCGGGGGCGTGGCGGCGGGGGGTGACGTGTTGGTCGGTGAGGTGGATGAAGGAGAAAGAACCGGGGGCGGAAGGTGACGACTCGGAAGTTGCGGCTTGAAGTCTTTGACCGTTGGCGGCGAGCAGGCCGGCGGCGCCGGCTGCACTGGTGGCGAGAGTGCCGGAGAGGAAATTGCGACGGGAGATGGTCATGGGTGGGATCCGTGTTCGGGATATGACTCGGGTGGGAGCTATCAGTTTAACGCGCGGTCGCGGTGCGTGCGAATCGCTGCGTCCGTCGACCTTCTGATACAATAAGCGCTGAAAAAAGTGCTTCAACCGATTTGTTTTGAGGACGCGATGGGTGGGCGATTTGAGACGGCGAAGACGGCGAGTTGGCGGACTATCGCTCTGACGTTGATTTTCTTTGTCGGTCGGCTTGCGATGGCGGTCGACGAGGAAGGTGACGCAGGGCGTCGCGTGAAGCTTACGGACCTGTCGATTCGTTCGGAGACGCAGTTGTACCGTAAAGCGCCGGAAGGCGAGTTAAATCTTCACCTATATTTTCCGCCGGATTGGAAGGCGGGGGATTCGCGACCGGCGATCGTGTTGTTTTTCGGCGGGTCGTGGAAGGTCGGTTCGTATCGGCAAATGGAGCCGCAGGCGGAGTATTTTGCGAGCCGGGGGCTGGTGGCGGCGGCCGCCGATTATCGGATCTTTACGAAACATCACACGACGCCGGATAAATCGATCGAGGATGCGAAGAGCGCCATGCGGTGGATGCGATCGCATGCGAAGGAACTTGGAGTTGATGCGGACAAGATTATCGCGGGGGGCGGATCAGCGGGCGGGCATTTGGCGACGGCGACGGCACTGATCGATGAGTTCAACGCGGAGGGTGACGACTTGAGCGTCTCGTGCAAACCGTGCGCGCTCGTGCTGTTCAATCCGGTCGAAGATGTAACGCATTTGCCAGAGGGAACCAGACTGGATTTGGGCGATGCGGCGATGCGAAAGCGGTTGTCGCCGATCTTTGGCTTGCGAAGAGACTCACCGCCGATGATTGTGTTTTTCGGTTCCGCGGACGAGCGATGGGGACCGCAAGGCATGGGGTTTGTGAATAGGGCGAAGGAAATCGGGGCGAAGATCCAGCTCTACATTGCGCCGGGTCAGAGTCACGGGTTCTTCAACCAGTCGCCGTGGACGGAAGTTACAGCGGCGAAGGCGGATGAGTTTTTGGCGTCGCTCGGGTATTTGCAGGGGCCGCCGACGATCAAGCTGCCGGCGGATGCGCCGCAGTTGGAGAAGAAGTGACCGTGGCTGCAACCAAAGGGCGGACAATCACGGATGTGGTTCACGACATCATGGCGAAGTTGCCTGAGGCGGAGGAGTTTATTTCGCACGGCGCGCAGACGTTTCGGGTGCGCGGCAAAGTGTTTGCGTTCTACACGATCAATCACCACGGCGATGGGCGCGTGGCATTGAACCTGGTTGCGCCGCCGGGCGCTCAAGCGGCGTTCGTGAAGATGCGGCCGAAGGTGTATTTTGTGCCGGCCTATGTGGGGTCGCGGGGTTGGTTGGGCGTTAAGTTGGACAAGGGCCTAGCGTGGAGCGAAGTGTGCGAGCAAGTGCGCGAGGCGTACGCCAAGATCGCACCTGAGGCGTTGGTGCGAGGGGTCGATGCGAAATTCAGCGTTCGCCCGCCATCGCGGAAGTTTCGGGCCGACGAAATCGATCACTTTGCCGGCAAGACGGCGCGGGCTGTGCTCAAGAAAATGGACTGGATTTGCAGTCGGCTACCCGAGACGGAGCGAAGCTCGAAGTTCGGCTGCCCGATGTGGAAGGCTGGTGCGAAAACATTCGTATGCGCGCACTATTACTCGGGACGGCTCAAGCTGCAGGTTTGGGTCGGGGCCGCGCGGCAGAAGCTGCTCTCGCGGGACAAGCGATTTCAGGTATCGCAATACACGGGGCACAATGGGTGGATCGATCTCGATGTGGAGCGAGAGCAAGACTGGGATGAGATCGAGCGGCTTGTGCTTGAAAGTTATCGGCACTTTGCCCTGAAGCGGATGTTGAAGGTCCTCGACGAACGCCACATGCAATAATGCAATCGTGTGTTCGCTAACTTTTGTGATTGACGTCGAGGCCGAACGGATTGAACGCTGTACCGGTGTCGAAGTAGTCGACGCCCTCTGCCCGCTTCAGGGCGACGCACAGCCAATAGCTGAACGGTACGCCGAGGATTTCGATGGCGACTTTGAGCAGGTAGTGGGTGATGCCGATTTTGGCGATGAGGTCCCAGGACCAGACGGTCGAGAATGCGAGCGGGTAGAAGATGAGCGAATCGGCGAGTTGACCGAAGACGGTGGAGAGGATCGCTCGCTTCCAATAGGCGCGGCCTTGGTCGATCACTTTGAGGCGGGCGAGGATGATCGAATTGACGAAGTCACCGACGAGGAACGCTAGGAGCGAAGCGGCGAAGATTTGCGGCACGACTTTAAAGACCGCCTCGTAGTGATGTTGGATTTCGATCCGGGCGGGGTCGGGCGGCATCGCGAGGACGGCCCAGCTCATTGCGGCGGCGTAGAGCTGCGCGGCAAAGCTTAGCCAGATGACGCGGCGGGCACGGCGGAAGCCGTAGACTTCGGTTAGGACGTCCCCGAGGATGTACGTGACGGGGAAAAAGACCACCGCGCCGCCGAAGATGAGTGGGCCGAATGGCGTTTCGATGCGGGCGATTTTCAGCACGAGCATATTCGTGCAGACGGCGACCGTGGCCGCCAGCACGCAGAGCATGTCGTAGTAATGGAACGACGCAGGGTCTTTGCGGATGCTCGATGAGCTTGGTGCTTCGCTTGTTGTGGTCGGAGATTCTTTTTCCACGCGGGTGCTCATTGCGCTTTCGAGCGGCTCGGCGGGAGCCTCGCCCTCCCCTTGCGACTGTTTTTGGGTTGGACATGCAGCGTATCCGTAACCCATGAACGCTGTCAAAAGGAATCGAATTGAACCCGACCATTGACCGACCAGCGTAAGATGGAGTTTGAAAGGCTGGCATTGATGACGCCCGAATATTGGGACAAGGCGAAACGTACACTCATTCGGCGCGATCCGGTGCTGGCGACGGTGATTCGTTCGTATCGCGGTGAAACGATGAAGCTGCGGGGGAAGGGGTTTCAGACGCTCGCGCGGGCGATCGTGGGGCAGCAGATTTCGGTGAAGGCCGCGGACAGCATTTGGCGGCGGGTTAGAAAATCAGTGGTGCGCGTGAATCCGAAGCGGATGGCATACGCGCCGTCTGAAGAGCTGCGAGCGTGTGGGCTGTCGAATGCGAAGGTGCTATATATGCACTCGCTCGCGAATCATTTTCTGGAGAACGCGCGGCAGATTCGGCAGTGGCCGCGGATGGAGGATGAGGCCATCATTGGCGAGCTGACGACGATCAAAGGCATTGGCCGATGGACGGCGGAGATGTTTTTAATTTTTGCACTCGGTCGGCCGGATGTGTTTCCGATTGATGACCTTGGGCTGCTGAAAGGCATTTATCGGCTGTACAACGGTGGCGAGAAAATGACGAAGGACGCCGTGCTGGCGGTTGGGGAAACGTGGCGGCCATATCGGTCGCTCGGGACTTGGTACATGTGGCGAGTGCTCGATCCGCTGCCGGTGCTGTACTAGTTAAGAAGCAAGGGACATCACGCACTGCCTATGAGAATGCCGGCGAGAAATACCAGCAGGCCGCCGACGACGACTTGGAAGGCAGCGCGGAGGAATGGTGTGTCCATGTAGTGGTTGCGGATGTAGGCGATGACGCCGAGTTCGATGACGACTACCGCGACGGCGACGCTCGTGGCGATCTTGAAGCTGGGAATTAGGTATGGCAGCGTGTGGCCGATGCCGCCGAGAGTGGTCATAAGGCCGCAGACGATGCCGCGGATCCAGGGGTGGCCGCGGCCGGTGAGGGTGCCGTCGTCTGAGAGCGCTTCGGCGAAGCCCATGCTGATGCCGGCGCCGATCGAGGCGGCGAGGCCGACGCGGAACGCGTCGCTGCTGAGGTGCGTGGCGAAAGCGGCGGCGAAGAGGGGCGCGAGCGTGCTGACGCTGCCATCCATGAGGCCGGCGAGGCCGGGCTGCACAACTTGCAGCACGAACAGGCGGCGGCGGGCTTCTTCCTCTTGTTTGCGGACGTCGGTCGTGAGTTTTTCTTTTTCGAGTTCTTCGGCGATGTGGGTGTGCTCGCGCTCTTCGGCGGCGAGATCGCCGAGCAGCGCGCGGATGCCGGCATCGGTCGTGCGGCGCATCGCAGCTTCGTAGAACTGGCGAGTTTCCATCTCCATCGATTCGGCCAGCTTGCGAACATGGTCGATGCCGAGGTTGCTCGAAAGCCACACCGGGCGGCGGCGGATGAAGCCGCGGACGTCTTGCTTGCGGATGAGCGGGATATGTTCGCCGAATCGGGCGCGATAGATTTCGATCAGGCGGTGACGGTGGCCGTCTTCTTCGGTCACCATTGCGCGGAAGATGTCGGCCGTGGCGGGGTATGTGGTCTTAAGATTCTCGGCGAGATCGGCGTAAATGCGGGCATCTTCCTCTTCCTGCGAGATTGCGAGCGCGAGGATTTCCTTTTCGCTGAGAGAGTCGAAGGACCGCATGGGAGCAGTTTACGCTTTTAGCGATTGCATATCGATCACAAAACGGTATTTGACGTCGCCTTTGATGACTCGCTCGTACGCTTCGTTGATTTTCTGGATGGGGATGAGTTCGATATCGGAGGTAATGCAGTGCTTGGCACAGTAGTCGAGCATTTCCTGCGTTTCGGCGATGCCTCCGATGCCGGAGCCGGCGATCGAGCGGCGGGCCATGAGCAGGTTAAAAACGGCTGGAGATGGATGGGGCGTGGCGGGTGCGCCGACAAGGACCATCGTGCCATCGCGGCCAAGGAGCGACGTGTAGGCGTCGAGATTGTGAGGCGCTGCGACCGTGTTGACGATCAGGTCGAAGCTACGAATGTGGCGCTGCATTTCATCGGCGTTCTTGGAGACGACCACTTCGCTGGCACCGAGGCGCTTGCCATCTTCGATTTTGGAAGTCGACGTGGTGAATAGAACTGTGTGAGCGCCTAAAGCATGGGCAAACTTAACGCCCATGTGGCCAAGCCCGCCTAGACCGACGATGCCAACTTTTTTGCCGGGGCCGGCGTTCCAATGCTTGAGTGGCGAGTAAAGGGTGATGCCGGCGCAGAGCAGCGGCGCGGTGGCGGCAGGGTCGAGCGTTTTAGGGACGTGAAGAACGAAGTGTTCTTTCACGACGATGCGGTCGGAGTAGCCGCCGTATGTGGTCGGTGCTGTGTTGTAAGGATCGTGCGAGTTGTAGGTGAAGATCGTGGCGCCGTTGTCGCAATATTGTTCGAGATGCTCCTGGCAGCTGCGACACTTGAGGCAGGAGTCGATCATGCAGCCGGTGGCGGCGAGGTCGCCGGGTTTGAATTTGGTGACTTTAGGGCCGACTTTTGTCACGCGGCCCACGATTTCGTGGCCCGGGACGCAGGGATAAACGGTGGGCCAGATGTCCCACTCGTTGCGAACGGTGTGGATATCGGAATGGCACACGCCGCAGAAGAGGATTTCGAATTCGACGTCATCCGGGCCGACTTCGCGGCGAGGGATCGTGACGGATTCGAGGCGAGACGTCGGGCTGTTGGCCGCGAATGCGCGAGCGTTCGACATGGGGTGTCCTTTCGAGTGTGCCGCCGGTGCTGTGATCTACTTTTATGCGGCACGTTCACAAGCGGCAAGGCGCTCGCAACTTGCTGTAGTGAGTGTCGTTGCCCGAATGAACTGAAATCTAGGGCTCGGGCGGAGTAACAATTTCGACCGTTTCGGTGCGAGCATCGAGCAAGCTGAGGGAGGTATAAATCGGCGGATTCCCCATCAGCGTGGGAATCAATATCGCCGCGAAGCAGGCGCCGAGCATGGGGAGGAGCATCGTGAAGCTGCCCGTCATCTCGGTGATGAGAACGATGCCAGTGACGGGTGCCCGGACGACGCCGGTGAAGAAGGCGGCCATGCCGACGACGGCAAAGGCGCTGGCGGAGACGTCGATGTCTGGCCGAAAGTAATGCACGGCGGCGTAAAAGAGTAAGCCGATTTGAGCGCCGAGCACAAGCATGGGAGCGAACAGACCGCCGGGCGTTGCGGCGGCATAAGAGACTGGGCCAAGGATAAAACGGACGAGGAATACGAAGACGAGAACGTTGGGTAGGTATGCGCCGTCGATCGAATGTTGGGCGAGTGTTTGACCGCCGCCAACGAGGTTGGGTGCGAAGTAAGCGAGCAGACCGACGCAGCCGCCAATGACGGCGGCGCGTAGTTCGATCGGGCGGCGTTTGAAACCGTCAATTAAGCCGATTGATTTCAGAATCGCCCGGTTATAGGCAATTGCGACGAAGCCAGCACAAACCCCCAGCAAGACGAAGACTATGTTAGCGAGCGCGCTGTGATAGTCGAGCGACTCGACGTGTAGCTCGGGGCCATCGCCCAGGAAGATGCGAGCGACAGCCATCGCAGTGGCCGAGGCACCGAGAGCCGCGATTGCGATTTGGGTTTCGAAGCGGCGAACTAGCTCTTCGAGGACGAAAATGGCGCCAGCGATCGGGGCATTAAATGCGGTGGCCAGACCAGCGCCGGCGCCAGCGGCGATGAGCACGCGGCAATCCGGCCACGGGCGGCGCATGATTTTGCCCATGAAGTAGCCGAGGCACGCGCCGATCTGCACGCTGGGTCCTTCGCGGCCGAGCGCGAGTCCAGAACCGATCGAGAGAATGCCGCCCACGAGTTTGACGGGAATGATTCCGGCCTCGGGTGGCCGGACGGTGGCGTCGAGAACGGCCTCGGTATGCGGGATGCCGCTGCCCGAGGCGCGCGGTGCGAAGCGACGGACCAGCCAGGCCGCGATTCCAGCGGCTGCGGCGCAGATCAGGACGATCAATACGGGGCCGATCACCGGAAGCGAGTAGGACCAACTAATAAGCGCGTTCCGCGCGAGGTCGGCATGCTCGAGTCCAAGTCGAAACAGGGCTCCGATGAAGCCGGTCACGGCTCCGACGAGCAGGGACAGTAACGCAATTGGGACAAGATTGTCGCGGTCAGTTGCGGTGGAATGGGACGTCATCAAGTTGAGAGTCGCGGGTGAACCGGCGGGATACAAACCGGCGGGTCGCACAACGTGTCTACTTAGTTACGGCGGCGCGCTCTGCGACGCGTTTGCGAATCAGTTCGAGGTCGTCTTTGGGTGTAGCGTTGATGAGTTTGCGCGTGTAGGCCTCTTGCGGGTTCTTGTAGATGCTTTCCGACGGACCGAACTCGACGATTTTGCCGTTGTTCATCACCGCCATCATGTCTGCCATGAATTTCACGACGCTGAGTGCGTGGCTGATGAAGATGTAGGTGAGGCCGCGCTTGTCTTGGAGTTCTTTCAGGAGGTTCAGGACTTGGGCTTGGACGCTGACATCGAGCGACGAGACCGATTCGTCGCAGATGATGAACTCGGGACCGGCGGCCAGCGCGCGGGCGATACAAACGCGCTGGCGTTGGCCGCCGGAGAATTCGTGGGGGTAGCGGCGGAGGTAATTTGGCGTGAGGCCGACTTCTTTCAGGAGGCTGGCGGCGCGGTCGCGGCGTTCGTTTTTGTTCGCGCCGACACCTTGGATGACCATCGGCTCGGTGATAGCGGCCTCGATCGTCATGCGCGGGTTGAGCGAGCCATACGGGTCTTGAAAGACGATTTGCATTTTGCCGCGCATGGCGCGTAGCTCGCTGCCGCTAAGGGCAGCGACGTTGGTGCCGCGGTAGAGGACTTGGCCGCCGGTGGGCTCGATGAGCCGGAGGATCGCGCGGCCGGTGGTGGTTTTGCCGCAGCCACTTTCGCCAACGAGGCCGAGCGTTTGGCCGGGATAGACGTTGAAGCTGATATTGTCGACGGCGCGGATGTGATCGACCGTGCGGGCGAGGATGCCGCGGCGGACGGGGAAATGGACTTCGAGGTTTTTGACGGCGAGCAGTGGTTGCGTGCCTTCGGCGACGGTTTTAGCATCGGGCGCGTGGTAGCCTTCTTCCCACGGGTGGCCGATCGCAGCGAGTTCGGTTTTTGGGTGGAGGAGGCGGCCGCGGCCTGCGGTTTCGAGGTGGTGAAGGCGGGCGGCGTCCATCTTCTTTTCGATGACGCGGAAGCCGGTGCCTTCTTTCACCGTTTGCATGAAGTCGTCGACGGTGGGGAGACGGCGGTATTTGCTTTCGAGGCGCGGGCGGCAGGCGAGGAGGCCTTTGGTGTAGGGATGCTTGGGGTTCGAGAAGATTTCGAGTACTGGCGCGTACTCGACTTCTTCGCCGCGGTACATGACGAGTACGTCGTCGGCGATTTCAGCGATCACGCCGAGGTCGTGCGTGATGAAAATGATCGCCATGCCACGGTTGTCGCGGAGCTTGCGGAGGATTTCTAAAATTTGAGCTTGGATTGTGACGTCGAGCGCGGTGGTCGGCTCGTCGGCGATGAGGACTTGCGGGTTGCAAGAGAGGGCCATCGCGATCATGACTCTCTGCTTTTGGCCGCCGGACATTTGGTGCGGGTAGGAGTCGACGCGCTGTTCTGGTTTTGGGATGCCGACTTCGCGCATGAGGTCGATGGCTTTTTGGCGGGCTTCGGCCTTGCTGACTTTTTGGTGGAGGATGATGGCCTCCATAATTTGAGCGCCGACGGTGAACACCGGGTTGAGGGACGTCATCGGCTCTTGAAAGATCATGCTGATATCGCGGCCGCGGATCGACTGCATCTCGCGTTCGGGCAGCTTCACGAGGTCTTTGCCGAGGAAGGCGATGCGGCCGGTCTCGACTTTTGCGTTCGATGAGAGCAGGCGCATGATCGAGAGCGAGGTGACGCTCTTGCCGGAGCCGCTCTCGCCGACGATGCCGAGCGTGCGGCCAGGCTCGAGGCGGAAGGTGAGGTCGTCGACGGCGCGGATGACGCCTTCGTCGGTGTGGAAGTAAGTGCGGAGGTCGGTGACTTCTAGGACTGGGGGCATGGGATTATTTAACCACAAAGGCACGAAGAGCACGAAGGAGAAAAGAAAAGATCTTTTGAATTACCTAGTGTCCTTCGTGCCTTTGTGGTTGAAATCTTACTTTCTTCAGTTTCCTGGTTGGCGAAGTCGCGGGTCGGTTGCTTCCTGGAGGCCTTCGCCGATGAGGTTGTAGGCTAGGACGGTGAAGAAGATCGCAAGGCCGGGGAAGGCGATGAGCCACCACATTTGGAGGTTGTCGCGGCCGGCTTCGAGGAGCGCGCCCCAGCTGGGGTTCGGCGGGGGGGCACCGAAGCCGAGGAAGCTGAGGGCGCTTTCGATCAGGATCGCCGAGGCGATACCGAAGGTGATAGGGACGAGCACCGGGGCGAGGCCGTTGCGGAAGATGTGGCGGAACATTATGCCGAACCAGCCAACGCCAACGGCGCGGGCGGCGGTGACGAAGTCGGCTTCGCGGAGGCGGATGAATTCGCCCCGCATGAGGCGGGCGATGCCGGTCCAACTGGTGAGGCCGAGGACGGCCATGAGATGCCAGATTGTGGGGTGCGGGAGGACGGCGATGAGGGCAAGAATTAAAACGAGTGGCGGAATGCACATGACGAATTCTATGAGGCGGCTGAGGAGCATGTCTGCCCAGCCACCGAGGTAGCCGGCGAAAGCGCCGAGCGTGATACCGATGGCGCCGGCGATTCCCATCGAGACGAAGCCGACGAGCATGGCGGTGCGGGTGCCGTGGACCATTTCGGCAAAGACATCGACGCCGGCCCGCGTGGTACCGAATAAGTTAAGGCTGTTGGGGTGGCCTTTATCGCGCGTGGGATTGGCGGGGTGGTCGGGCCATTCGTCGGCGCGTACGCGGCGTTGGGGGTCTTGGTAGACGAGCGGCCAGAGGGCCCAGCTCTCTGGGTCGCTCTCTTTTAGTTTGGCGGGGTAGACGTTGCGGAAGTGGTCGGTCACGAAGATGGGGTTTTCCCACGAGCGGTGGAAGTAACCCAGCGCGGGAAAATAGATGTGGCCTTTGTATTTGCAAATGATCGGCTTGGTGCCGGCAATGGCGGGAGAGAACAGGGCGACGCACGCCATGAAGAGGACGTAGGCGAGTGCGACCATTGCCAACTTCCGGCGGCGGAAGCGGAGCCAAGTTTCGGCCCAGAAGCCGCGCGACGTTTCTAGCTGCTGCGGGTCAGCGGCAGGTGCATCGGCGAGTGGCGGTGTGATGTTGGGACCGATACTCATGGCGTATTCAAAATAGAAAACCGGGGGCTAGCCACCCATAGGGTACCCGGCTGCTGATGAATCATTCATAACTGACGCGCGGGTCGACGAAGGCATAGCAGATGTCGGCCAGTAGTTGGCCGACTAGAGTAAGAACAGAGAACATTAGGATTAATCCCATTAGCGTGGGGTAATCTCGCATGCGGATGGATTCGAAGAACAATTTGCCCATGCCGGGCCAGCCGAAGATTTGTTCGAGGATGATACTGCCGCTCAGTAATGCCGGCAGCTCGAGGCCGATGAGTGTGACCAGCGGAATCATTGTGTTGCGGAAGGCGTGGTGGAAGAGAATTCGCCAGTAGCCGACGCCTTTAGCGCGGGCGGTGCGAATGTAGTCTTGGCGAATGACTTCCTGCATGTTGGCGAGAATGAAACGGCTGTAATAGGCGAGTGTGCCATAGGTGAAACACGCGACGGGCAAGACGGCGTGTTTGAATAGATCGAGAAACTTTCCGCCGAACGACATTTGGTTGAAGTGATCGCCCGTCATGCCGAAGAGCGGCAGCTCGAAGGCGGTGCCATGGAGCTGAACTGCGAATAAGACCTGCAACGCGAGTGCCGCGACGAACGACGGCAGCGAATACAGCATGTAGAGTAGCACGCTTATAGTGCGTTCATCCCAGCGACCGTTGCGAGCTGTGGCGTAAAGACCGAGCGGGATTGCCAAAAGGTACGAGATGATGAGCGATGAAAGCGTCAGCAAGAGCGTGGCTCCGATTCGCTCTCGAATTACATGAGCAACCGCGGCGTGTTGCGTGAACGATTCACCGAGGTCGCCGTGAAGCAGCTTGCCGAGCCACTTGAAGTAGGAAATGTACCAGGGGTCGTTAAGGCCGTACATTTCGCGCATGCGCGTGATGTCTTCGGGAAGCATGTGTTTGCCGGGATCCATCATTTCGAGCCGCACCAGCAGCGGGTCGCCGGGCATCAGGCGAAGCAGGCCGTAGACGAAAAACGTAATCAGCAGCAGCGTGAGCAGGCCCAACAGAATTCGGCGGATGATGTAGGAGGACATCGGTTTATCTCACGGCATCCACAACGACATGACGCCCGGGACATACGCATACGGGCCGCGCGGGCTGAAGCGGTAGCCGCGCAGTGAATGGCTGAAACCGAAGAAGCGGTTTTGGTTGTAAAGGAACATATAAGGCTGGTCGGCGTAAATGAGGTTCGCGATTTCACCGTAGATTTCGGCGCGTTTTTGGGGATCAAACTCCAGGAGGCCGGCTTTGTAGAGCGCATCGACCTTTGGATTCGAGTAGGAACCGAAGTTTCGGTCTTCGCCGGTTCCGAAAATGTTTGAGGTCAGCGAGGGATCGGTGCCAGTGCCCCAACCGGCCATTTCGGCTTCGTATTTTTTGTTTTGGACGCGCTCTTGGAAGACGGCCGCTTCCATGGGAACGACGTGACAAATGACGCCGATGCTGTCGAGGTTTTCTCGCAACAAATTACAAATGTCGATGCGATCGGGTTTGAGGCTTACGGTGAGGTTGAACTCGAACGGAATACGCTTGCCGTTCACTTCTTTGTCGCGGATGCCGTCGCCGTCGGTGTCGATCCAGCCTGCTTCGTCCAGCAGTTTTTCGGCTTTGTCGAGATTGAACTCATAAAGCGGCAGCGGATGTTTCGGATACATCCACGCGTCGGGAGCGAAGATTCCGTGGCACCGTGGATAGAGCCCGTAACACAGGTCGTTGATCATTTCGTCGTAGTTCATCGCGCAAGCCATGGCCTGGCGGACGCGGACGTCTTCGAAGAATGGCGTCTTTAGGTTCCAGCCGATGTACATGTAGAGCCATTCGTTGCCGTAGGCTTTCGTGTTGCTGTCGTAGAAGTCGCGCCCGGAAGTTTGCGTCTGCCACTGTTGGGCTTCGAGCTCCGTTTCTTGAATGCGGCCCGATTTGAGAGCGAGCAAGCGCGTGTTTCCGTCTTCGAGAAGATGGAAGGTCACTTCCTTAAAGAATGGTTTCCCGCGCACCTGTTTGCCATTGTGCATGTAGAAGTTTTCGCGGCGTTGCATAACGAGGTTGGAGCCACGGTTCCATTCGATGAGCTCGTACGGACCGCCGACCACAGGCTTCAATTGCTGTTGAGTGTGGAACGCGCTCGTCGTGAGCGTCGGGTCTTCGGGAATCGATTTCTCGAAAATGTGTTTCGGAATGATTGGGAAATTAAGGTCCCACGTATTCGTCGCCTGGGCAGCTTTGTGGAAGAACACGAGCGTGTGATCATCGTAGGCTTCGACCCATTTGATCTGGTCGGGTCCCGATCGCACCGCCGGAATCGGAATTTTCGAGGTCATGATCGCTTGGAAGGTGAACACGACATCATGGGCGGTGATCGGTTTGCCATCCGACCAGACCAAGTCATCTCGGAGCACTATCTTATCCAACAGGTGATCCTTGCTCGCTTTCCAAGATACAACCGCATTGGCGTCAGCGAACGGAACCAAGTTCCAGTCGAAGTTGATGATGAAAAGGGCAGTCAGGTCGCCGAATTCCGCTTCGGCGAACGAGCTCATGAGCAGTGGATTGGTCGAGGCAAGATCCATAACCTGGCAGCGGCCGATCGAGGCGTCGAAATTGGCGCCCTTTCCATCGGCGGGCGGGACCATCGACAGCGCGCTGATGATTTTTTTGTTGTCTTCTGGCGAGTCGTTGTGCAAGCGGAGCGCTTCCTCGACGGAGACCAGCGGCGGCTCTTTCTTTTTCTGGTCGCGAAGCTCTTCCATCGGGTCGACGACGGGCATGTCTTGCCAGTCTGCCGTTTTATCGAGCTCCGCGAGCAGCGGCGGCGTGAAGGGCTCGATGAGATCGCCGAGTTTGAATTTGTCGTCGGCGGGCGGCTTTTCGGCGCTAGAAGCAGTCGAAAGCGCGAGTGCAATCAGCAGGGCGAGATAGAGCGAGCGTCGGAGCAAGATATTCACGGACCGTTAAAGACAAGCTGGTGAAATCTGCCAGCAGTGTGACGGAAATGTACGCTACAGAATGGTTTACATCGCGTCAACGAGCGCAACACACCAGGCGGTCGCTATCGCTTACGTTGGACGCCTTCGGCGTGCTGCTAGCAACCGAGATTCGTTCGCAAAAGCCGTTGCTCACTGTGGGATACGACTGCTAAGCTGCCGCCCCAAATTCTCGGTGCCCACTTTGTTTGCTAAGGGAATGCTATGGCAATTCGGCGCGTGCGGTTGGCGGTTCTGGCGATGACGTTGTTGGCGGTTCAACTTCTAGTGTTGGACGCGGCTGCGCAGAATCAGAACGGAAGTGCGGCGCAGAAGTTGTTTAAACCGCAGCCGGCGAATCAGAATCGCCCTGCCGCGAAGCCGCAGGCGGCGACGGATGCCAATGCGAAGGGGCAGGCGGCGGTTGTCCCCACGGCGCCCGAAAAACTCGATCCGAAGGAGCGCGCGGAGTTTTTGAAACTCATTGGGGCGAACTGGATTTGGTCGCCGGCCTACAAGAAGGATGAAGTGCCGGTCGGCGACTGCTATTTCCGCAAGACGTTCAATTTGACGAACGCGGAATTTGGCCAGGTGCACGTTGCCTGCGATAACCAGTACGAACTTTACGTGAACGGCAAGCTGGTCGGCAAAGGTGGCGACTGGCGGAAGATGGACGTGCACGACATTCAGAAGTTTCTCGTGAGCGGGACGAATGTCGTGGCGATCAAGGGCATTAACACCGACGAAGGCGCGGCCGGACTCGTGGCCCGCGTTATCGTGAAGGAGAAAGGCGGCACGTTCGAGAGTTTTTCGACGGACGCGACGTGGAAGACAAGCGTGAAGGCGGCAGCGGACTGGGCGCAGCCGATGATGCACGACGA
>JABDGM010000039.1:34350-38380 GCA_013286045.1 Planctomycetota bacterium
CCGCTGGTCTCCGTCGAGGAAGCGCTCCGCTTGCACAACGACTCGCCAGAAGACAACAAAAAAATCATCAGCGCGCAGCCGATGATGCACGACGATGACTGGCTTGCTGCCAAGGTATATGGACCTCTAGGCGGCGTGTTGCCTTGGGGCGATGAAATCGTGATCGCGAACGAAGGTTCGCGGTTCGTGACCGACCCGGAGTTTGCCGTCGAACGGCTGGTGACTGACGAACAGGCGGGATCGATCATCGCGATGGCGTTCAACGCGAGCGGCGATATCTTGGCGTCGCGCGAAGGAGGCGGATTGTATTTGATCCGCGATAAGAATAAGGACGGTAAGTATTCGTCTGTGGATGTGTACTGTAAGGACGTGAAGAACATCCAGGGTATTTTGTCGCTCGGGAATCGCGTGTACGCAGTGGGCGATGGGCCGGAGGGCGGCGCGCTGTATCAAATGACTGATTCAGACGGCGATGGCCACTGCGATAACCTGACGGCACTCGTGAAGTACCGTGGCATTATCGGCGAACATGGGCCGCATACGGTGCGATTGGGACCGGATGGATTGTTGTATGTATTGTCCGGGAATTTCGCGCAGATTACGACTTCAATCGATGCGCGAAGCCCGTACGTAACGACTTATGAAGGCGATTTGGTGCAGCCAAAGTATGAAGACCCGAAAGGTTACGCGGTGGGCGTGCCCGCGCCTGGTGGAACGGTGATCCGCACGGATACGAACGCGAGTTTCATCGAGATGGTGGCCGGCGGGTTCCGTAATCCGTACGACTTCACGTTCAACGGCGACGGCGAGATGTTCACGAATGACGCCGACATGGAGTGGGATATTGGTGCGCCGTGGTATCGGCCGACTCGGCTAGTGCACGTAACGCCGGGCGGCGAGTACGGCTGGCGCAGCGGCTGGTCGAAGTGGCCTGCGTATTTTTTGGATAGCTTGCCGCCAACGGCGGACATGGGTCCGGGCTCTCCGACCGGCATGGTGTTCTACAACCACACGGCATACCCGCCGAGGTTGCAGAACACACTGTTTGCCGCGGACTGGGCGTTGGGGCAGATTCACGCGATCAAGATGGAGCGAACCGGTGCGAGCTACAAAGCCACCGATTCGATCTTTCTCAAAGGCCGGCCGCTCAACGTGACGGGACTCGATGTGGGTCCAGACGGCTGCTTGTACTTCTGCACGGGTGGCCGCGGGACGGACGGCGGCATTTATCGCGTGAAATTCACGGGCACGAATGCGCCGCAGAACATCGCGTTTGGCCAGGGAATTCGGCAGGCGCTCGAACAGCCGCAACTACAGAGCGATTGGGCCCGGGCGCGAATTGCCGCAGTGCGACGCAACCTTGGCGACCAGTGGCAAAGCGAACTCGAGAAGATTCTCACGGACGACCGCAATACGGCGAAGGATCGCTTGCGGGCAATCGAATTGCTGACGTACTTTGGGCCGCCGCCATCGATCGCGCTGTTGAGCGATTTGGCGTCGGATAAAGATCCGGCGATGCGGGCACGCGTCGCGAGATTGATCGGCAATCGAATGAACAAGGAGCTGAGCGATCCGCTCGTGAAATTGCTGAATGATGCGGATCCGTGGGTCCGCCGTGTGGCGTGCGAGAGCGTGGCACACCGGAATGCGGAAGCACCGGTGGCGTCGCTCGTCGAGCTGCTAGGAGATCAGGATCGGTTTGTAGCGTTTGCTGCCCGGCGAGCGCTGGAGAAAATCCCGGCGAATGAATGGCAGGACAAGGTACTTGCGATCAAAGAGCCGCAATCATTTTTCTACGGGGCAACTGGCCTGTTGGTGCAGTCTCCGTCGAAAGAGCTGGCAACGACAATTCTAAAGCGGTGTGAAACGATCCTGAGTGGCCAGGTGAACGAACCCGGGAAGAAGGCGGGCGAATTGAGCCCGAAGAGCTATCAAGATTTGCTGCGAGTGGTCGAGCTCGCACTGGCGCGAGGCAATGTCGCACCCGGCGAGGTTTCGACACTTTCGCAACAAGTGTTGAGCCAGTACCCGACTCGCGATGCGATGTCGAACCGGGAATTGGTGCGGTTGATTGCATACCTGCAGCCGGTTGGGTCGGCGCATGCGCTGGCGAGTCAATTGAATACGAACATTCCTGATCTGGAAAAGATGCACGTGGCTGCGTACGCGTGCCGCGTTTCGAGCGGTTGGGATACGCCGGAGAAAATGGCGATGCTGCGTTACCTGGAAAGCGTACGCGGCGTGGAAGGCGGCCACAGCTTGTCGGGATATATTGAATACTTCGCGCGCGACTTTTTCGTGAAGCTCACGCTGGCCGATCGGCGGCAGTTGATTGCCGTGGGTGAGGATTACCCGACGTCGGCGCTCTCGGTGTTGGCTGGGTTGCCGGAGAAACCGGGTGCCGAGGTGCTAGCCGAAGTTCGTGCGCTCGACACGCGGGTTGATGGCAAACAGGGCGACACCTTTGACCGGTTGCGCACGGGCATCGCGGCTGTGCTGGGCGCCAGCGGCGACGAGGAATCGCTCAAATACTTGCGCGAGCTTTACCATCGCGAACCGGAGCGTCGAGCCCCGGTGGCGATGAGTTTGACGCAACATCCGGAGGGCGATAACTGGGCGATCCTGGTCGATTCGTTGCGGACGGCGGACGGTGATGCGGCCCGGCAGATTGTTTCCACACTGACGAAGATCGATCGCCGGCCAGAGACATCGGAGCCATATCGAAATGCGATCCTGTTAGGCCTGCGATTGGATTCGAACGGCGGTGACTTAGTGGCGACGATGCTCGAAAAATGGGTCGGGCAATCTCCATACAACGCGAACACCGCTTTGAACGATCAACTCTCTGCGTGGCAGAACTGGTACGCAACGACGTTCCCGAACGAACGGCCCGCGGAGTTGCCCAAAGAAACCGTGAAGAACAAGTGGAGCTACGAGGAACTGCTGGCGTACCTGGAAAGCCCGGAAGGGAAAGCCGGCAGCGCCGCGCGCGGGGCTCAAGTGTTCAAAGAAGCCCAATGCGTGAACTGCCATCGATTCAATGGAAAGGGCGAAAGCGTTGGGCCGGATCTGACGACTGTGGCGCAACGCTTCCAGCGTAAAGAGATTTTGGAGTCGATCGTGTACCCCAGTCAGGTTATTTCTGACCAGTACGCCAGCAAGACGGTGATCGCCGGCGGCAAGTCGTACACCGGCATCGTTGCGGATAATGGTAACGGCACGACCACGGTGTTGCAGTCGGACACGCACAAAGTCGAGCTCAAAACGGGCGAAATCGAAGAGGTGAAGGCGAGCAAGGTTTCGACAATGCCCGAAGGACTGGCAAATCGGCTTTCGCTCGAACAAATAGGGGACCTGTTTGCGTACTTAATGGGCGCCCCCGAGGCGAATGTGGCGGGTCGCGGTGCGTCCAGGGCACGCTAACTGTTGGCTTCACGCCGACTTAGCGACAACAAACGCGATTCGTTGAGGTTGGCAGACTCGCGAGCGCAGTTGCAAAGACTTGCCGATAATTCGTAAGATCAGTGGGCCGGTTTGACCGACCTAATTCGTGATCCTGCATTTGCGACGTTAAACGTTAGTTCAGCCATGCCCCAATCGATCGGATTATCAAAGATTTGCTGGCGTTCGGCGCTGTTGGCGGCGATCCTGGCGTTCTTTGCCGGTGGTATGAGTGGGCCGCTGATGTCGCTGGCGGATTCGCGAACGAGCGAATCGCAGGAAAATGCGCCCGGCGGGGAGCGATCAGAAGAGCCCGCGACGGTGAATCGTTGCGATCATGTCCGGCATCTGCGTTGGGAACGACTTCTTCCGGCCTTCACCAGCAAAATCTCCGTCATCTTCGACAAGGGACATGCGTCTGATGTCGCGACGCACGTGCCCGATGGCCATCGACTCTCGAATGGTCTCCTCGCGCCACTTACGTGCTGATTCCGCGCTGCGGGATCGTTAGGCATTCTACGTAAGTTACTTTTTTAGCGCTTTTACAAGCGGTTTGTGCGGTCATCGTGTCGCTGTTCATCGCGACGTC
>JABDGM010000040.1 GCA_013286045.1 Planctomycetota bacterium
TGGATGTAATTCATTGCCCGACTTCCCATCCAATTCTTGCGCATACCTTCCGAGGAGTCGCGCAAATCAATATTATGCCGAATGATATTGGTACCGGCTGGAAAGCTGGCTGGGGCATGAACAACATTTCGGCCACTTCATTGTTCGCTAGCAAATTGCCCACGATGCAAAGATGGTATCTGAATTGGCCGAAGACAACCTCTGTAAACGACTTTCCCGTTGTCTCGTTCCCGTTCTGGATCATTGCAATGCCCTTGACGTTGGGGGCAGTTGCACCGTGGATACGCCATTTACACTGGCACTTCACCCTTCGTACTCTCTTAATCGCCACGACGCTCGTTGCCATCGGGCTGGGGCTGATCGTGTGGCTCACGAGGTAGCTGCGAATCGCGTGGTTGTTCAAATCACTGGGATCAAGTTCGACCCCATGCAGCAGAGTGAACGGGCGGGCACTTGTAAGTTAAAGTGTGGGATTTAATTTTTTGATTCTCGAATCGGCCACCGTTTTTTGAATTCGCCCATTCGATCTAATAATTTCTTCAATTCCTGGTGGTCCTGCTCGCTAAGCGGTTCGCGCTCAATCGTAAACTCACTAACCCATGAGAGCAGTTCATCTAACTCAGCGCGAAATTGCGGATTGTCGAAGTCTAGCCAGCCGCCTTCTCCATCAGTTCTTTGATCGCCCATACGTGGTCCGTTAGCTGTGAGGCCACTGCTGGCGTTTGCTTGCCGGGATCATGTTCGATTCTATATCGCGCAGTCAGCGGGTGGGCACTTATCGAGTAAGTGGTGGAATTTAATTTTTCTTTGATAGTCGCCAGCGATGTATTGCGCTCGAATCTAGGGCAGCAATTGTAAGCATAAATGCGATAATCCAGTCGCGGTGAATCAAAGAATAAATTGCGGTCACTACAATTAGGACGGACAAAGACCACGATATCCACCACCCAATGTCTATGCCGCTATTTCGATCAGTTCTTTGATCGTCCATACGTCGTCCGTTAGGTTGCTGGCCATCGCTGGGGTTTGCTTGCCGGGATCATGTTCGACCCGATGTCGCAGAGTTGGCGGGCTGGCACTGGTCGTATAAGTGGTGGAAACTATTTTTTGTTGAGCGCATACATCACCGCTCCCAGGAAAATGGCTGCCAGCGTCAACGCCCAAAACACACCGACGGTAAATCGAAAGCGGATTCCATACCGGTGTATTGTTAGACGAAATGCCACAGCGTACACCACTCCAAGAACGATTGCGGCAGTCGCCAGACCTGGAAACTTTCCGTCACTTGTGTGTGAGGAAAATTCTAGCCGCCACCATCCACGCTGCCCATTTTCCGGCCGTTATGAACGCGATCATTCCACACCACCAAAGAATGCTCCTCATGCGGCTGCCCGCTCGATTAGCTCTTTGACTATCCATACGTGATCGCTCAACCGACTCGCCATCCCTGGCGTTTACTATCCGAGCGCTTCGTGATTCCGACCCAGATTATATCAAGCCACGGATCGCGGTTGCAAAATAGGCCGATTTGCTTGCGGATTTTAAGATTGCGGGACTCACTCGCATGCACCTAGAATCCCGCCTCAGTTGTCTTTCTAAAGAACCTAGCGAGCGGCTTATGCAAGCCAAATGCTTCGCAGCAGCAATTGCCATCGCGTCGTTACTGCTCAGCGGAAACGTCAATGCTGACTACATCGTCGCGAGCAATTATCCGTCATCCGATTCTGATTCCAATGCCGTGGACGGCGTTGGAATTATTTCGCAATGTGAGAACTACAACAACTTGGCTGCTGGCCAGTCGTTCACTCCGTCGGCCAGCGGCGTGCTTACTACCGTCGACGCGCAAATCGCCGGCGCTGTTGAAGTAGAGGTGCCAAAAGCCTCACCGGCACTGGATATATCTCTCTTTAAGGCCTCAAACAACTCCCCGACCGTTTTGCTCGGCGCTGTGGAAGAGCAACCTAGTGATTTCCAAAGCTTGAGCGTTGACGTTAACCACCGCTATGCAATCGATTTCTCGCAACTTCAGATTTCATTAACCGCCGGTGAGCAATATTTTATTGCATTCCAAACGCCGGTAGGAGTTCCAGGGACAGTTGAGATTTGGTCACCGTACCTTATCGGAGTAACGCGGTCTTTCACTAAGCCTTTTCCGCAACCGAGTCTAGGAAGCTATTCATCGGTAGCTCCAAATGGTAGCAATTGGCATATCGATCCTCAGGCGGAACTTGAAATCACTGTTCACGCGATACCGGAACCTGCGTGGTGCAGTCTTTTTGCTGTCGCGGCGTTGGCATGCTTGGCTGTGCGAACACCAATCCGCAAGTCAGCATCGTCGCGACTATAAAAAGGCCCTCGCCAATTCTTGTCGCGGGGCTGCAATTCACGTCGGTCAGAATCGGCGGCGCACCGTAGTCAGGCCAAACAAGCAAAGTGCGACTAACGCTCCACTACTTGGCTCAGGCACTGCCTGATACGCAATAAACGTCGGGTCGATTCCAGATGCGAACGTTGTTCGCGTCCCGTCCGGCGCGAACTTATAGATAAAGCCTCCGTTTTGCACCAATCCGTTGTTGTAATCTGACACGAAAAGATTCCCGGCAGCGTCAAAAGCAACGTCAATTGGTTGGACAGCAGTCCCGAACGTGCTCTGCGTTCCAGTCGTCGTGAATCGGAGCACCTTGCCACTGCTCTGGTCGGCAACGAAGAGGTTTCCGCCTTGATCGAACGCAATTCCCGTAGGGTCGAAAAGGCCGCTCGCGAAAATGGACTGCGTTCCATCAGCGGCAAATTTTAGAACTTGATTCGCTGGCGATCCTTCGCTAAGAAATAAATTTCCGCTTGCGTCAAAAGCCAACTCCGCAGGCGAGGTCAGTCCCGTAACGAAAGTAGTTGAACTTCCGTCCGGCGCGAACCAAATAATAGATCCGCCGCCGTTACCGTCCGATTTTGCGGCGAACAAATCGCCAGCCTTATTGAACGCAATTCCTTCCAGATATGTCGCACTGGCGAAGGCACTGCGTGCTCCCGACGGACCGATTTTGTAAATGGTATCGGTAATTGAAGTGCTTGTGTGATCAACTTCGAACAGGTTCGCAGTACTATCAAACGCTAGATCGCCTACGAAGGAACTCAGACCGGATGCGAACGTGCTTCGTTGACCAAGGGAACTAAACGCGATGATCGATCCGTCATTGGCAGCATCGCTCGGCTGCGAAACAAATAGGTCGGCTGGCGAAGCTAGCGCCCGGTTGCTCGTTAAAAGTGCGAGCGCTGCCAAAGCGACTCGGCTGGCGAGTGAGGCACACTTCAAAGTTGCGTGTGGTTGATTCAATAGCTTACTTGTTGCGTTCATAGAGCGTTACGCAGGCGAGTTGGTTTTGGTTGCGGGTAGGACGGCCTGGAATTGAGGCCGACTGCCTCTAGTCCACTGCGATCCAAGTCAAAGAGTCAGGCCGTCAAATGGTTTCCCAACTTAGGAATTTCCTATTTTGGGAAATTATGATTACTGGACATAGGCTGTTGCAACACCCGCACAGCCAAAATGTCCAAATCCCGCCATACAGTCCGGTACGAACGCCTATTGCAAGCGCTTCGGAGCACGCGCCAAGAAGCTGGAATGACGCAAGTAGAGGCCGCCAAGCATTTTCGGGCACACGCCTCTTTTATCTCCAAATGCGAGTCTGGGGAGCGTCGAATTGATGTCGTCGAACTAGCGGATTTCTGCCGCCTTTACCGCACTCGGCTATCGGCATTTCTGAAACGAGCCGGCTTGGAATAGCCTGCTGCATTTACTGGTCGAAAAATAGACCCGCAAAAACCAACTGGCGCGAGCTCGATAACAAATTTCGGGCCGCTGTAAGCGCCCGCTGCCTACCTCCTTCTTCGTCGAATTAGGCTGACGCTTAAATACTCGCACATTTGCCGTATCAAGTGACATTTCGCGCTACCCGCAGATTAGTCGTTGATGACCGACTGATGCCGGGACGACTCTTTGCAAAGCCAATCGATCCGACCGATTCGCCAACACGTCGGCAATCTCTTGGACGTCCACTCGCAGCGGTTTCATTATCCTGCCAAAGATCGTGAAGTCGGACCTCGATATTGCCTTAAACTATCCCTTGAACTGGAGCGATGCGTGGCTTCCAACGTCTGGTGCGGCATTCGTATCATAGTGGGAATTTTTGGCGTCGATGCGTGGTGCAAAGACGGGTATTTGCCGCCCAAAAACGCCGAAGCCTGGCGGAGAAGATAACGGTCACAAAAGCGTGCTGAAGAGAAGTAGTTTCGCATGTTTAGAAATTGAATGTGCGACATCAAGATCAGAATCGCTTTCACGCGCGAAAGCGAAAATTCGCGTTTGGGAGCGAATGGGCTAGTTTCCTTTTGAGCAATCATTTTCCTGGCCATGGTTACCGTATATATAGAAGTCCATACTATCTGTCGTCGCAAACCGCGGGATTGGAACTGTTATCAGACGATGCACTTGGAACGTTCGAACATTTCGCCGTCGGATTAGGGCACCAGTTGCGTAAAAGCCAACGATGTTGCGTGGGCATGCAGTGAAGGCCCTAGCTGCTTCTATATTGGTTGGGCAACTTCGGAAGGAGGTGCTGACTGGCGCCGACGGTGACCAAGATGTTGTGCTGTGCTGAGCTGCAATGGTTCTAGACGAACTGTGCGAATGGCTATTTGCGCATGCCAATTCAAACTTGATTGGTGTTGCCGATGCCTTAGCCGATCGATTTTATTTGTTGCTGGGTGACGCCGTCGCCACAGGCTTGCCACTTGGCGATTTATTTCAAGAAATCCATAAGTCGAATATGAGTAAGCTGGCTGGCGTTCACACCGGCGTCGGCAAGAGCGTGAAAGGCCGCAATTACAGCCGGCCGCAGATTGAGAAGGTATTGGTACAGTCTGGATACTCGAGCCGCGAGTGACAATCGGTGTAGCCGAACGCCACGCACAAGCCCAGGACACGCCCTCATAGGCAGTTACTTTGACTAACGGCCGGAGTTTACTCGAATCGCTCGTCGAGTTCTTTGTCGCGCTCGTCTTCAAATTTCCGTCTTGTAGCGATTTCATTAATCAGCTGAGATTTAATTTCCGTTGCATACTCGTCAAGGCAGGGATTATTCAACTCACGAATTTGATCTAGCAGTCCCAACCGAGATTCAATGATTGCTGACAGCGATCCAGACCAACTTGTCGGGTGAAACCGCTTTACAAAAATCTTCAGAATAGCTTGCGGATCAGGTGCCCGCTTAAGCATCTCAATCGCAAAAGGACTCCATTTAGCACCTTCTTGGCTTACGGTGTCAAATGACCCGAACCGAGAAAGAATTGGGTAGCGCGCAGCAGCGCTCTCGTCGCACCATTGACACATTACTTCAATGGGGACCAGGTCTAGCGGCTTTCTTTCACGAGCAATAGTCGGGTTGAAATCAGCCTCAGCGAAATCGGAGCTCTCGTTCTGCGGTTCGCTGCGGAAGAACATGTTTAGAGCAATTCGCGGTTGAAGCTCGAAAACAGATTTAAGAAGTTCTTCAAAGTGAAATGCGTCAAACGTGCGATCCGATAGCCCTAACTTGATGCGATCGCACAGCGCCACGGCAGAAGCCGCTCCCTCGACATCTCGTATACAAACCTTAGCAATGGTGCGCAAATGGTAATCGTAAGTGTTGCTGCGTATGCTAAAGTCGGCAGTCGCAAGCAACTCCCGTCCCGTATCAATCAGTTCGGATGGGTATTCTCTCGTCGTTTCTTCATTCGAATAAAGTCGCGCAGCAAGGATATCGATTGCTGCCTCGTGTCCATGTTCACATTTAGCAAGAGATGTGACGAGGGCCTGCAGATCGCGCGCGCTCACAGCGTCGTCAGTTCGCTCCCATCCAAGGAACTGGAATGCCCAGGGCTGCGCTCGCCCGAGCACGACTGCACGTTTCAGGCGATCTGTCCCAGCGTTTGTTATCGCGAGCGCAGATTGCAAACCAGGAAACCACGCACCCAGTGTATGGTGTGTTAGCGCCTCGTCGAGGAGAGCTTCGCAAAGCTGCGAATCGACTGTGGATAGACCGTTTAGAAACCCCCTAAGGCCGTCGATATTCCGCTTATCCTCGGCGGTATTGCTAATCGCGTGTACCAGCTGATCCCACAAAATCCGGTGATCAGCACAAGCGAGTGCGAGTCCTCTTCCGAAGGGATACAGACGTGCAGGCTTGCCCATCACAAGATCCGGCAACAGCACAGCAATCGCCGTTTCGTCGCCGCAAACCATCTTGCCGAGCTCCTCGGCGGCGACATAGGCCTTCTCACGCGCCGTGACTGGCTTTTCCAACGCGCCGGCCTCGCCGAGGTCAGCATAGTCAAACGGGCCACGATTGTCTGATAGGACGACAGTCCGAACTTGCTCGATAACATTCTTCGGGCGAAGGCGAGTTTCGAAATCCCGAAGGCGTTCAAGGGCCGTACTATCTTCCTTATTCGTGTCACTGAGGTGGGAGAGAAGAAATCGGACTGCTATCCATCCCGCTTGCCAGTAGTCACTCGTGGCTATTTCTGCTGCAATTGCCTCAAATTGATCTTGCACCTCCCGCCCTAGGAACCAAAGGCCCCGAATAGATTGTGCGACCGTTGATCGAATGGTCAACGCATTTTCATCGTTCTTCACGGTTACTTGTCGAGCTAGTTGGAGTGTGGCTGCAAACCAATGCGAATTTTCTTCACGACTTTTCGGCCAATACCCATAGTCGCGAACCCTGGCACCGAATTCGAACGAATGTGTTGCCGAAAAAGCGTGGGATTTTAGCAGCGCCTCCAAAAGGTGAATTCCCAAAAGCCGCTCTGCCGGATCACCGGAGCTCAACAGGTCGTCGGCAATCCTCACCCGCTGTGAAACGGAGGCATGAGTTCCAGATAATAGGATATGAAATAGTCCGTCAAGAGCCCGCCGAACATGATTGGGGCCGTCCGACGATTCGGCAAGCGCGAGCCGGATCATCCCCGCAACGCATCGATTGAACAGAGAAGCGTCGTAGGCGATTGAATAAAGAAGCGTACCAATTCTGTTCCGCCGCGATTCATCATTGATCAGCTTGCTTGCGTTTGGTCCAGACAGGGCAACTTCAATACTAGCAAGGGTCGCCTCCGGCGCGACGGGAGCAATATTGTCGAATACCGTTAAGCCAAGGTGCGTCAAATTGCCAACATCAGCGAGTCGTCCGTCTTTCGACAACCATCTCTCAACAATGCGTTTGGCTTCATCACTTTCGTGAAGGTAGCCAAGCCTGCGACTGAATGACTTTAGGAGGCGTTCGCTGTCGAACTGGGCCTCAATGAGTTCAAATGGAATCTCCCGGAGCGCCATTTGTGCAAGGCGGTTGGCAATTGCGTGTGGAAGAATGGCACGCCAAACGCTGCGACGCTGAACTAGGTCGCGCTGCTTGAGCTGTGAAACCTTGGCGAAGAGTTGTTGAGGGCTCGTCCCAACGAGCGCGGCAATCTTCGGCAACTCGGCGTCATCGCCATTAAGCGCCTCGCCCTGAAATGAGTAGAGTAAGGCACACGCCTGTGCGGCCTTCAGTAAACTATCGTCGCGTTCTTGGCGCTGATAAAAGAGTCGCTTGAAAAGCTCCTCGTCTTGAAGCCCTGCCACAGACCCATGATGTGCCGATGCTTTCGCGAGCACCAATGCAACGCGTGCGTTCCCCCCGGAGAATTTCGAAATCCTATCGACATCGAGGTCGGAGATTACCGGATAACGGCGTGCAATCAGCTTTGCAACCAGCTGAACGGAGGACGGTTCAAGGCGGAAGACTTCCGTTCCCTCCGGTTCGTCCTCCTGCACGTCATATTCAACGGTGATCGCGCTTATCAGGCTGTCAGACGCCTGACACACCTCTGTGATGCGGCGGTGAAGATCGGGTGCGCAGTTGTCGACGACCACAATCGCTCGCGCCCGCGAAGCAACCAGATCGGAAATCATGCCCGTTGGCTGCGGCGACGGATTGTCGTTCATGTCGGTATAAATTACCAAAGCAGGGTCAATCGGATTTCTCCCCACGCGCGAGTCAAATAGCGCTTGCACTAGACGCGTCTTTCCAACACCGGAAAGGCCCGCTAAGCGGACAATACCGCGAACCTCGCGCAGGATGTCTCGGATGCGATCGATGCCCTGCGCGACGCTCGTTCCTTTTTCGTCTGCGATTCCAGCGTGCAGACTCGCCTTATCATCAAGCAAATACTCGTCTATTTCGCCGTCGGGCGACGTGGCCCATGAACTGTATGGCTGCCACCCCGCTAGGCCGCGGCCGATTCTCTTGCGCACCCATATAACGAGTCCAGGATGGTTCCGTATCCAGGTAGCGAGTCGGTTGCGATCATAGAAATCGAGATGCAAGTTCGCGTGCCGGGGATAATCGGCCACTGCTGATTGCATCGCTTTCAAGCGATTGGTCAATGCTGTTTTCGAAGTATTGGAGGCCGAGCTGGCGATGATGTACGCTCCGCTTTCGTCGATTAAGTCTCTGATCGACTCCCGTAATTCGCCCTCCGGCCGCATCTCCGGGCCAATCAAACCGGGAGTGAAGTCAGTTTTCTTGACCTGAAAGCCAACGCTCGTCTTCGGGACGAAGCCGCCGGGAGGTGCGCCGTCTTCAATCCTGACGCGAACGTCGATCCCTCCATCGGATGCGTTTTGATCACCGCCCCAAGTAACGGCAGAAGTCGATAAACCATGCGAGCGCAATTCGGATTCGCATAGCAGTCCGACAAGATCGCGCAAATCTCCATCACTCAACGCCGCGACGTCATTACTGGTAATCTCTAGCATGGCCCAATTCTAAGACTTGGGAGGCACTTTCACAGGCGGGAACTTACTTTACCAATCTCGACGTGCGATTATCCACAATCCTCCACCGGCCAGTGGTCGTGCGGAGCACAAACCGTTGCTGTCACTCGAATGGCTTAGGCGAACAGATATCGGCATAGTCGATTGTGCTTACCTGGTTCACGTAATTCGAGGCAATTCCCAGGGGATCGTTTGAGAACGCTGCAAACAGACTTGTCGGAATATCGCTATGTTGGCCGCTTTCGGATGTATGGGAGATATACCTTTAAGAATGGCGAGGTACCATGCAACCCTTCGGAATGATCGTTCTCTTAGCCATGCCTATCGGTCGATCGAGGGTTCTTTGATTGTGCGATGGGGCGCCCTCGTATTAGGTGTCGGATATGTCTGCCACGCCGCAAATCAATTCAATACTGTTGAGATTCCGAGGCTCTACCAAGAATAAGAGCAAAGCCGCATCGGCAAACATTGTGGTAATATCTTCGATGCGCAGGGGCACCTCGTCAGCGGGCAATGCAATAGACGACTACAAGACGGCTTCCACGACATGTTGGCGACAATGACGCCGCCTTCAGCCAACTGTTAGTACTACTTCAGAAGTCCAGCGGCGTTCAATTTAAGCACCTATTCTACGACTCGCCAGGAAATCATTCTCATTTCGCTTCGCTTTGCGTCCACGCTGCTCAATCCACGTATGGTAGATTGTCGGTACAACGCAGAATCGAGCAGTTGTTGAAACGATGATTGGCTGCCGCTTTCATTCTCTCTGCCGCGCGTTGACAGCAACGATGGTTGAGCCAGCGAGCTAAAGTCTAGAGGCTCTCGATTGGAAGCAACAGAAATCATCACTAGATGCTCTCGCCCGTGTGATAAAGTTGCGCGCGCTCTGAATACGATCGGCGCTTTGCCGGCTGGTATACGATTGCGACCGGCACCAGACAAATCCGGAAACAACGCTTCGATTCCGCAGTCGCTATCCACTAATAACAACGTCGCATCTATATCAACCGCCCCATCGCCTTTGTTATTTATACGGATACCTACAGTTTCGCCGGCGTGTAAATGAACATCTCCATCATCATGTATGGCTGCCCAGTCCGCATCATCATCGCTCGGAATTCCCTGACCGCTTTTGAGATGTAGTAGTTCTAGTTCACCTAACGACGCAGTAGAAGTTGCTCCTGCTGTGTCTGCCAAGGCGATCAGATTCTGCGATCTTGCTATCCGTCGCGTTCTCTCCTCAAGCCAATTAGAGAAACCCTCATTTAGGGGAACAGGTCCGTAATATGATTTTGTGAGTGGTTGATTGGACGGGACGCGTGCAGAGCCGGCGGAATTCGCGGGAGTTAAATAAACATCACCGCTTTTAATTTGCAGTAGCCAGCTTGCCCGCGACGGAGTCACTATCTGAACAAATGAGTTTTCGGATTTCGCTAAGTTCGCTAGGCAAGTTTTCAACCGATCACGACCCTCTAGAGACTGAACATCGCCTTGAGCCGCCGTATCTACGGCCATCGCAAGGCGAAAATCTTTAAAGGTTGCAAACACGACTTCACCACGTGCGCCGTCGGGTAAATGTTCCGCGTCCGGTTGCGGCATATTGTCGAATTCGACTGGGGTCACGGAAGAGGAGCAAATGTCTGCAGTTTCAACGCGAACATGACCGAGTATACGGTCGGCTCGCTTTTGACCGGCGGGAGGAAATACGGCCAAAATAGCTCCTTCGTTCAATCCATTGACCACACCTGCATTTAAAGTGAGTTTGCCTTCGGAATCGCGAGAAAGCACGGTGTCCGAGCGTCCAGGGAGGACATCGGTGCCTAACACCAAACGGTCTACATCGTTGGGCCCGCCGCCTTCGATCAGCGGTGTCGGGATTTCGCCCTGCATACTTGAATAACGGCGCCGAATTGCCTGACAAAGCTCCCGATATGTGAGGGGCGTCTTAGCACTCCGGAGCACCTGATTAAGTGTGAAAGAGAGCACGCCAAATGCTTTTCCGTTTGCGGCTCCCGGAGGCATGACCCGTTCGATTGTCGGTTCGTCAGCTCGGCATGCGTAAAGAGCTACAACCCCGTCCAATCGCTCGCTCAATCGAATGTCTTTGACGTTCTTTTGCTTTCGATTTTCTTCGTTACCACGCCTAGCTTTTTCGCCGGCTTCTTGCAGCGTCTGCAGAAGTATTCCGAATTGCTCGGGCGACAACGACCGATATCGCACCTCCTCAGCTCCTCGTATCATCGTTCCCGAGTTGCAAGAATCGATGATGATCCAAACGAACGCGCCAGAACGGCGAATCGCCGCAAGCCAACGATTTAATTCAAAGTCCGGAATGCCACCAGGAATCTGATCGCTTCCGTTCTCACAGCTGCCGACATCGGCAGGCAGAAATACTTCATCCAACCCGTCGGGCTTTGGATCTGGTGACTCCTTTTGCTGTGGCTGTTGGCTACCGTGGCCGGAAAGTAGGATGACAACCTGGTCTCCATCACGCGCGGTCGCAGCTAGACGGCGAAATTCACTTTCAATGTTCGCTCTGGTTGGTCTGCTAGTGGCGATCGTACGCGAACTCACAACTTCCGAATTCAACTCATCGCTTTCAGCTAGGATAGTAACATCCTTTTCTCGAAAGCCAAAGTTCTCATCTTCGAGCAATTGTTTTAATAGCATTACGTCATTCGATGGACCTGAGAGGTAACAGCTTTCCGGCATATGATCGTATTTGGTACAGGCTACCAGCAACGCAAACTTTCGGTTATCCGCAATTGAACAAATCGATCCGCAGCTGATTGCGATAGTCAGAGCCGTTCTTACAATCAGTTGCCAGATCCAGTCAATCGGTAGCAATTGAATAGCTGAGTGTTTCATGTAAGCTTTAAGGGTTCAAGTCGCTCGTTGATCCACATCTGGGGCTGTGGCTTCCGTAGATTGTGGTCGCACGAATGTTACGTTCGAGCAGTGTTCATCGTGAAAAGTATTTGATGCGGACCCATACTCGAATTTTCAGTGAGGCATACATAAATCGGGCCATTATGGGCCGAAACGCCATTACTAGTTTGCAGCTCTTAGGTCTCGCCGAAATTAGCGCATCACACATGCACTGTACAATGTCTAAACGCTTTTTTCACGGTTGGCGCGTTGTGCTCGCGGTGTTTGCATTGGTTTTGAACAGCAATGTGCTGATCGCCGAAACAACCAGTGATCCAAATCCGGTACCGAATTCTAGCAACTCTGATGCCATCCTTAAGAGGGATGGCTTAGCGAAAGAGGCTCTTGAATATTCTAAGGATGGCGATTTTATTGCCGCTGCGGCGAGCGGAGAACAGGCCCTGTCAATTCAGCGAGAACGACTAGGACCTAATGACGTGCTTGTCCAAGCTCTCCTCGAGTTTTGTGCGACAATGCACGAGAAGGTGGGAGCTTGGGATGGGGCGACCGAGAACCGCAGAGAATTGCTTGCTTGGCATGAGACGCATCAGTGCAATAGTCAAGCAAATGTTGACCGCGTTGCACTCGCGAACTTAGAGGTACTTCGCAACTTAACACCCGCTAACCGGGCGCGCTTGGCGAAGGCAGAAGCTGCCAATAACGAAGTTGTGAGCCTACACACCGTGGGTAGCTTTGCCAAAGCAATACCAATAGCGGAAAAGGCGCTTTCTGAGCGTAAGGAAATCCTTGGAGCCGACAATCCCCTTACTGCTCAAAGCCTCGAGAATCTAGCGAAGTGTTCGCAAGGTCTGAGGGACTATGATCGCGCCTTGCCATTATTCGTTCAGGCTCTCGCGATTCGTGAGAAAGCGCAGGGTAAGCATGTTGACACGGCAAACAGCGCAAATCAATTAGGGTGCTTATACGTCGACCGAGTTGACTATGCGCATGCGTGGCCACTTTTCGAACAGGCTCTCAACATTCGCAAAGAATTACTTGGTGACGATGCCCTGGATACGGCAGAGAGTTTCAACAACTTGGCATTTTTATGCCAGCAGAAGGGAGACTATTCACAGGCACAATCACTATTCGAACACGCCCTGGCTATTCGGAAGAATGTCCTGGGCGAAAATCACAGAGATACGGCCACTACCATCGAGAACCTAGCGTCTGTCTACCAAAACGAGGGTGACGACGCAAAGTCGCAGATACTCTTCGAACGCGCGCTTGAAGTTCGTCGAAAAGTTCTCGGTTCGGATCATCGTGAAACTGCCCAGAGTCTCAATAGCTTAGGCAATATTTGCCGCATAAGGGGCGATTTTATGCGCGCAGAGTCGCTCTTTGCGGAGTCACTTGCGATTCGGAAAGTGGTCCTAGGCGAAAAAGATCCGGATACAGCCCAGAGCTTTGACAACCTTGGTTGTATCCTTATGGAGCTGGGGGATTACGCTCGGGCATTGCCGATGTTACAACGCGCGCTGGCGATCCGAAAAGAAACACTTGGGGAGAATCATCCAGCTACCGCGTTGAGCCTAAAGAGCTTGGGAAGTCTCAATGCGGCCGAAGGGGATGAAATACACGCTAAGTCTTACTTCGAAGAAGCTTATGAGATACAAAAAAGAGTTTTTGGCGAGGACCATCCGGAAACCGCCGATACCGTCGATAACTTGGGAGTTCTCGCTGCGGCACAGGGAGACTATGTGCGGGCTGGCTCATTATTTAGTGACGTGCTGAAAACCCGCAAAAAGTACTTTGGCGAGGCTCAAGGTATAACTGCTGAATCGCTTAATAACTTAGCCTACATATATCAGCGCCAGGATGACTACGTACGTGCTGAGCCCCTTTATGAACAAGCACTCACAATTAATAAAACGAGACATGGGAGTAGCCATCCTGCTACGGCTTTAAACTTACTCAATTTGGGCTGTCTGTACGAAGACCAGCGTGAATATTCCCGCGCACTTCCATTAGTTGAGCAATCGTGGGAAATATACAAGACAGCTTTCGGCGAAGTTCATCCATGTACGATCGGAGCTATGAGAAAGCTTGGGAGTCTCTACAGAGAACTCGGCGACTACGACCAGGCTGAACCGCTGCTCGAAAAAGCGCTTTCAATCTCTAAAAGCACTTTAGGCGAGAACCATCCGCTCACGGCAGCGAGCCGTCGAAGTCTAGCAGATTTATATTTGGCGCGGGATAACTATAACCGCGCCGAGCCGCTGTATAGCACAGCTGTGCTGACAGTTCTAAAACATCTTGATTCTGCAGCGGGAGCGCTTCCAGAGCGACAGCAGTTGTTGAGCAATCAAAAGGCACGGTCTTATCTCGACGATTACCTAAACTGCGTCCTGAGAGTAGAACACGATGACCACTCAGCTCACGAAGATCCCGCCGCTTACATCACCGTGCTGAAGTGGAAGGGGACAGTTATTGCGCGGCAGCGTACAGCACGCATCGCTTCGGATTCGCCAGAACTGTCACAATTGTTTAACAAGCTAAGATCAGCCGTTTGCCGCTGGGCGACGTTGGCTGAGGCCACGCCAAAGGCAGACGGTGCCGAAATCTGGAGAAAACAACTTAACGATCTCGCATTGCAAAAAGAACGTTTGGAGGCGGAATTAAGTCTTAAAAGCACCGGTTACCGCCAAGCGGCCAAGACGGTCACTCCCGATGATCTTCTGTCGAAGTTGCCGGCTGACAGCGTGTTGGTCGACTATCTCGAGATAGCTCCGTCGAAAGGAAACGTGCCAAAGAACAATGAATGCGAACGCCCGCACTTCTTGCTCGCATTCGTTGTTCGCCCGGGCAGGCCTATAAAATTATTCGACCTTGGCGAAGTTGCGCCCATAACCGTGGCGATAGACAGGTGGCGTCAAGATTTCGGCTTATCCTACGACTCACAAGCAGCGGGAAAATCGCTGCGGGATAAAATTTGGCAGCCTCTTGAGGCCTCAGTGGGCGATGCAAAACTAGTGCTCATTTCTCCCGATGGTGCATTAGGACGCTTCCCATTTGCAGCCTTGCCAGGCAGGAGTTCAGGTTCGTACCTCATCGAGGATTATCGGCTGGCATTGATACCAGTTCCACAGTTACTGCCGCAACTGATAAGTGAAGCAAACCGGAGGAAAACCGTAAAGGATTTATTGCTAGTTGGCGGAATCGACTACGACCGAAGCGCATCGTCGACTGCTTCTGTCCTAACCAAGGCTACGGTCGGCCCGAAGCGGCCCTGGCAGCGGGCGCACGCGCCGAATGGCCAATGGCCCTTCTTACGCGGTTCGGATAGTGAAGTTGCATTTATAAAAGATCTGTACCAGCGTGCTACGCACGCCACCGGTGATCGAATCGATGAACTTCGCGGATCTGATGCGACAAAAGCAAACTTCTCTGCTCTCGCACCTGAATGCTCGATACTTCATATTTCTACACATGGGTTCTTTGCGACGCCCGAAAAAAAATCTGCACTCGCAGTCTCACAGGCGCGCAGTGAAACGGCGAACCTCTTTGGTGAGCGGTTTGAAACGGTCCGCGGATTTAGTCCGGGCTTGCTTTCCGGATTGGTTTTAGCGGGCGCTAATAGTCCTGCCAAAATTCCTGACGATCCAATCCAATTGAACGAAGTTACGGATGATGGACTCTTATCGGCTGATGAAATTTCGTTCCTGCCACTCGGCGGAGCCCAACTCGTCGTACTCTCGGCCTGCGAAACCGGCCTCGGCGAAGTTGCCGGTGGTGAAGGATTGATAGGAATTCAGCGAGCGTTTCAAGTCGCCGGTGCGCGTACCACGATTGCTACATTATGGAAGATTGACGATCAGGCCACCCGTCGCATTATGGAAGAGTTTTATCGAAACTATGTCGAAAAGAACGAGACGCCCCTCGATGCACTGCGTGATGCGCAGCTCTGGGCACTTAAGAATCCCAGCGAGCTTCGCGGTTTAGCAGAAATTAAGGATTCTGATACGTCCCGAACGCCACCTTATTACTGGGCAGCGTTTCAGTTATCCGGTGACTGGCGATGAGCTATAAAACCGCTGGTCAATGCTTGTTACGTTAGGCCCGATAAGGCAGCCATCGAAAAGTTTGGAGAAAACCCAACCGCGACAGGCACCGCAATTTATCGCTTAAAATCTTCTGTGCATTGCCTATTAGTCGTGACTAGTAATTCGCAAATTTGGAATCGGGGCCCATGGCTCTTCATCTTTCCGCCAAAACGCCTTGCCGCTGTTTGTAAGCATGACATACATCCGCAAATGGCAATCATAAAGCACTACGCAGTTAGAGTTACGCGTATACTCCTCATAGGGGATGTTATGCCGATGGCTTTGATCATGCCAGTCATTATCATACCTCCACTCGAAGGCGCCGTTGTCGTCCGGCGTGACGTATTCGAAACGCGTGAGGAATTGTTCGCCGCCACTCTGCTCGCGCTTTTGCTCTCGCTCCTTCAGGCGTTTAATCTCGGCTTGGGCAAAAGGTTTGAGATCAATGCCATGATCGTCCGGTGCGGGTGTCTTCCCATCGAAAGTGTCGCCACGCGACGAACTCACAAGTTTCGCGAGTTGTATGGTCGCGGAATCGGGCCGCGAGTGGGTTTTTGCGTCTTGAACGCGTTGAAGTAGCACGCTTCTGTTTGTCGCAGAAGTTTCCGAATCGACTTCCAACTGATTTTTAAGACGATCAAGTGCCGGTGCGTCATCAAGTAGTTCCGCTTTGTCAATTGCCGTCGTCGCAGATTTAAGTAAAAGTATCTCTTTAATGCCTAGCTTGTCCGCCGACAGGAAGCTGGGATTCGGCGAGCGATCGGCTGCGCCGAGCTTTTCTTGTCGCGCAAGCTCTGCGCTTAATTTGTCCTTATGGAGGCTCGCGGCAACTATCTTCAGTCGATCCAGCGTGGATTTATCGTGATGCTTCTCGCTCAAAACGCTGGCTTTCAAAAGTAAATCATCGGACGCAACTCCCGAGTTATGAATGCGATGAAGAACCTGCTCGCCTTCCGCGAATTCAAGAGCCACGTCCGTAAGTAACGCTGCATCGCATTCACTGACCGCTTTACGCAGAAGAGCGCGGTCGACGTAACGGTCAAACGCGGAGTCATCTGTTTCCCCGCCGACGCCGTCATCGGCAGTTACCATCAAATGCGATTGACTGTCGAGGGTGCGTAAGCCCTGACCCACGACCGGCAAAACAAATACATACAGGTTGAAAGCGATTGTCGTCGGAAGGCGCATGCGAATTCGAGTTCTCAATAGATGACTCACCAAATTCTTCCAGACGCATTTCCCACGCATGCGCAAACTAGCGCTAATGCTTGATTACGTGCAGGTGCGGGACTGTCGGCAATTCTTATCGAGCACTATTCGGAAATCGTAGCCCCGCCGCCAGGAGTATTTCGCACGAAGAGCCGCTGCCCGTTGCGAAGACGAACAGGCTGACCGGCAAAGAGTATGTCCGCACCATCTTGGAACTTAAGCTCTTGGCTGCCGCCAGGATTAACGTAGATACCGGTAGTCGTATTTCCATCCCTAAGGCCGACGTAAAGAAGGCCTGACGCGTTATTGAAAAGCATCGCGGACGAATAATATTGGCGTCCGTCATACATTTTCACTGGTGGATTTTCCGGCCACGGGTGCGGACCTCCTGGCGTACCAGGCGGCGGTTGCCAACCCGGGGGCAATTGCACGCCTGTTTTTTTGTAAATGTCGATCATTCCGTAGCGGCTATTCTCGCACAGCTTTAAAAGGTTTTTATTATCTGCATCATCCGCGCCACTTGATGACTTTTTCGCCTCAGTCGCCCTTTTTTCTATATACTCGCGAGCAGATTTTGGCAAAGTCGTATTGGATTTCAGTCGTTCCAAAATATCGTCAATAGTGGCCCGATCGCCGAGGTATTCGGCACGCCGTAACAAATCGAGCTGAGACTTGTAAGCAATGAGTTCGTCGAGTGAAGTTCTGTCAATTTGCAACCCGGCAGGCATGTCCAGGCCGCGAGAAGTCGATGCCAATTTGCTACTCGATTCCAGGTCCTTTATCAGCTCTTTCTTATTCAGTTCCTTGGCTACCAATTTCAAGCGATCAAGTGCCTTGGTGTCCCCATTGTCAACTGCAATCTTCTTTGCAAGTTTGAAAAGTGTATCAGAGCTGCAAGCCTTATGCGGTCGAAACAGAATGCGTTCACCTTCCGCAATCTGTAGGCCGGCATCTGTCAGCAACGATGGATCCATCTTTTGAACCGCTTCCTGTAGGAATCGGATATCAATATACCGATCGAAAGCATCGTCACTGATGACATCCGATGACGAAAGCATCACGCTGCTATTCGCGGTCGATTCGATTACTGAATTACTAGACGGTTGGTCAATTTCGTTTCCCGAATTTGAACTTGTAGCGGCACTCGACTCTCCCTCCCCGTTAGCGCACGCAACGCGGATGTTGCATATTAGGGCGACGATAAATACCGCCACAAACGCGCGTAAAACGTATGCCGTAGATTGTGAACCTCGATTTAATCTCATCTGAACATTTCCTCTCAAGTTAGAAGGTTCTAAGTGGGATCGAAAGTTAGGATGGCAACTTGCCAAAACGCAGTCCGGAATTAATGGGCCCGCATTCGAGCCTTAGTTCAATCCGATTGCAACGTACATTCCCCAAAAATAGGGATGAATCCAAACGTCGTCCGGCGTAGTGCGACATTTCTTAATGAAATTTCGCTGTGAACTGGACAGTGACGCCGCCGCGCTATGTCCGGCAGATATGCCCTTGAAGACGTCTCCCATAATCTCGGGAGCCGTACCATCGTAGACGTCCCACACCCCGGATATAACGGTGTTCGCACCGGATTGCAGGAAGGCTCGCTGGAGCCCGAAGAGATCGTCACCTGGCAATGGTGAGCGCTCGCAGATGCCAGACCAGCACGCGCTGAGTATTACAACGTTCGAGTTAACCGGATGCTGATAGATATCTAATGCACTTAAACGGCCGTCATCATTCGCACCCGGGTTTAACAGTAGACTGCTCTCCAAGGGCTTTTCGGGAAATGACATCCCGTGCGAGCTAATCAACAATAATCCGGGATGCAGCATCGCCGAGAAAGCGTCTGATTTCGTAACATTAGAATTAGCGACAGACAGCTTCCTTACCGTACCCAGAGTGGATCGGAAGTACGCCTGCTCGCGCCCGACGCCTTCAAGGTGCGGGGCGCCGAGAACATCGGAAGCACCGATGGCAGTTGCCTCGCTAGGCGGCGCGAATGGCGTCCTCCGTTCCATGTCCCATAAAACGAGCGACGGCGCGTTAAGCAAATTTGGGTGATCTTCTATGAAAAATGTAGGCTGCACCATCTCATCTTCCGCTCGTTTCCGTTTATCTCGCGTCGTCACAAGAGCGCTAAACGGCAGGTAATGCAGCACGTTATGCGGGATGACAAGTACGGTGTTGGCTTGCGAGATTTTTGCTGACGCAGAATCTGGAATTAATTCGCTGTACAAGGTGAAGAGAGTATCCTGCCACTCTTTATCATAATCGTGTCGCATTTGTAGACGCCGAAGCATTTTCGCCGCCTGAAAATTTGTGGCAATCAGAAACTGCGAAACTTGGGAAATCAACTCCGAAGAAGTCATTTCGGGACGATGCGCACCTTTAATGGAGAACGAAGTGACTTCACCATTGTCGGAAATAACGAATAGTCGCGCTGTCCCAACTTCTAAGTAGTATTCCAAGCAACAGGTGTCTTTAGGCCAGTCGTTCAGGATCTCACGGACATTCCGAGCCGCAGCGACAGAACTATTTCTCCGAAGTCTGTGAGTTCCCAATAAATCCTGTAATGACCTCGCTTTGGCGCTCTCGACGTACTGCAATGCCTCCGCATCCCGATGCTCGTCAATTAGCAAATCTACGATTTGTTCGTAGACATAAGCGCGACGCGCAAAAAACCCTGCTTGGGATAGTCCGATCTGATCTGGCGGAAACCTCTCCTGGAGTAGTTCCGCAAGTTTCTGAGACAAAAGAAAACATTGTAGACCTAGGCGGCGGAGCTTGACGCTATCTGTACCTACTTGGCAGTCATCTGCTAGATGTCTGTAGCAAATTCCGAGTAGCCTGTAAGCTCCCTCCAATCCGACTAAATCCACAGAGTTCATATAACACTTTGCCGCCTCCACCGCATTTGAAACAGCAGCTTTATAGTCTCGACGTTGAACCGCGAGATTCGCTAGAAGTAGATCAGCCGTCGCATCGAGCGATTTGTCGCCGTTGTCTTGATCACTTTTCGTGGTAACAATCGAAAGCAGATGACGAACTGTGTTTGCAGCGGCATTTTCAGTGTTCGTGAAGATTTCTGATGTTTGGTTAGCGCCATGAAACGATTTGATAATGTCGATCAAAAGGATGTAGAGTTTTGCTTGGTTTAGTTCCAAGGCTGCCTTTGAGCGCGCATCAGAATCCGGTACATGCGACATGGCTTGCTCGTACTCGGTTCTAGCTCTACACCAATAAGAGATCGCATCCACCCGTGGATGGGATGCGCCGGACGCTAATAAAAAAGAGTGGTTGTAAAGCTGATCCTGAGCCCGTCTCAGAAGATGATTGCCATAGTTAAGGTGAGCTAAATATAAATCACCAGGCTCTCCAGAAGTCGAGAGTCCTCGGATAGATCGCTCGAAGCAATCGATTGATTCTGTCTCGCGAGTTGACCCAGCTTCACTAAGTACGACGCCGCGATAGAGCTCAGTGAGCGCGCGGGCCCGAGTATCGGTCTTTTCTAAATCGATTGAAATCGATTCGATCGCTTGCAATGCCGAAGTCCATTCCCCCGAAACAATGTTTTGACGAACATCGTCTATTTCGCTAAGACCGGTTGGTCCGAGACGTGTAACTGAAAGTGGTGCCAAGTGTTTAACACTACGAAACTGCTCGTAGACGTAACGATGCAGGTTCTTTAGGCACTCGATATGTTTTTCGGAAATTGCCTCGTCGAGTATGTCTGCAGCTTTGACCAAATACGGTTCCGAACGACCGTCTTCGTTCCTATGTCCAAGATAGTGCTCGGCCGCCAGCAGAAAAAACATCGGATCCGACGACGATTCCATAAACAACTGATGGCATTCTTCTTCCCAATGACGTTCACTGAGACTGACTGTGGCTTCCTCAACGATAAACCCGACGCTTTGTCTACGATCGCCTGACCGAAATCTAACTTCCCACTGACCGGAAGGCAAACCATTACGCAGTTTATCAGGAAGGCTATCAATGTCGCTCCATCTCAGCCGGTCCTTGCCATTCGGAATTGTAATCTGGCAAACTTCGTTGCCCTCGCGATAGAGAGACAAACGCGACGAGGGTAATTCTCCGCCATCCGATGTTGGCTCTCGCCTGAACGTCAGCTTCCCGTCAACGACTCGGCATTTTTCATATGGACTTAGCAATCGCCAATCATTTTTGCGACTTGCACCGCGAACTACTACGGGTGTGCTAACTTGTGGAAGCTGCACTTCCGCTAACTCGAATGTATTGATTTGATCGGTCGAAATACCAATCGAACGACTATCGCTCCGAGTGCTCGGAGTTTCCGCTGTGCTCAATTCCTCCGTGTGAGGAAGCTCAAATAGGCCACTGAATGACGAGCATCGGTCGGTGGCACCTTGGTTCCAAAATGCTAAGCCCACTCGGTGGATATCTTGGCTGGTCGGTTGATCATGACTTGATTCGACTTGCGGGTAACCCTGCGAGTCCAACGTTACTAAAAAAGCTTCCGATGTATCGGCAGAACTACTCTCGCACAAAGCACTGGCAACTACGAGGATACTAATGCTGACCAAGCGAGGGCTGTGAAGCATATATTGGGTATGAAATGAGCGCGATAAGCATTTGAGAGGAGAGCGAGGCCACAGCACGCTGTGACGATGGCGGGGCCTAGTAGAACAAAAAACATTTCAATGTCAACTATGTAGTCTCCGCGACGACAAAGTGTCGCAGAGAAAGCCTTTCTGATCGGAGCAGGCTAACCGCGAGCAATTTTTTGCCTCCGTCTGAGTTTGCATTTCCATTTGCCGATTGCAATCCGCACGAGCATAAGTACGTTAGTTAGAAGCGTTAGCATGGGATTCGCAATGGCTGACCATCTTTCAATAGTCTTCTTGTAGTATCGCGATGTGCAACCAAGGTTCCATGTTTTTGCGCTCTGACCATTAAGCTCGTAGTTTGTCGCGCGGGCCGAATCATTAATGAACTTGAGGTGCGGTTATCGCAACTTCAATTGTCGGTTGAACCAAATTCTTATGCACCAGAACCCGAAGCTCGAACCGCAGTTAAAAATCGTGCCTCACACTTCCCTTAGGCGGCAGGACTGATGGAGGCTCTTATGAGATCTCGTATGCCTGCATCGACCTATCGGAATCAAATCTAATTTGGTTGTAGCCCTATTTGAAAACGAGCCGCAACTGCAAAACACAAGGTAAACCATCGAAGTCCAATAGGGATTCCAGGGGCCCCTCTCAGCCTTGCGTTGCCCCGGGGTCTCGTTTATTTTCGGATGGTCTTTCCTTTTCAAAAAATCTGCTATCGCTCTCGGGAGGCTCAAGGCGAGCTTCCGCCGGCAACCCCTGCCCGATAAGTGGGTCGCTATCTTCGCGGCGCGACCCCGTCTGCCTGCACGACGATCAAATCGCCGTCCTCAGTCGCAAAGAACGCGAACTCATATCGATCTCCGCCATCTGTTCTGTCGTATGTGCTGCTGGGATGCTCGATCGGCTTGGCCCCGCGCGGCAGGTTCTCTAGCAAGCCGTCGTTCGGTTTACGACGGTAGATAATGGCCGACTGATCGTCCTGATAAAAAGCCGAATACGTTCGCGCCATAATCAGTTATGCCCTTTGGCAGTTCGCTTGGCCCGGCCAAGCTTGGAAATCGTAGCTCGCGTCTGCGAAAAGGTAGCCGTCTTTCCGTTAGACAGATGCACATCGATCACCACCCAGCAATCAAGCGAAAGCGTCTTGCAAAGTGCTGCAAGCACGGAGGGCGATGGCAAGTATTTGCCGGCTTCTATCGTATGAATAGTGATCGCCTTCCGGCCGATCTTCTCGCCCAGATCTTTTTGAGTCATTCCCAGTTTTTTACGGCCATCAACCAAAAGCGCCCGCTGCTCGTCGTTGAGCGGAACTCCTCGAATCCCCGGAATAACATCCATGGGTTTTTTCATACGTGTTACACAGATGGCTAGAGGTCGTGAGGCGGCGATAACTCGCGACGTTGTCAACGCCCATTGTCGTAGTTGGGACTATAAGTGGTCAAGTCAGTTCCGTGCCGTTATGTCGTCCCGGAACATGTAATCAAGGCGACGATATGTTACACAGATGACCCACCCTCATCTCGAACATCGAGTTACACAGTTAGCTAGCCGTAACTGGCAGCTTAGATCGCCGTTCGCATCGCCGAATAGGGCGAGTGCTGCTCTCGCCAAATCGGCAACGGCAGTATGGCAACGGCGTCGTCATGCAACCTAGGCAGCGAACCGTTCCGCTAAAAACTAGCATCCGCAACGGCGCATAACCGAACGCTATCGGCCTAGTCTGCGGTCGCGCATAGATCGGATTGCAGGCGTGAGATTACAGGCAGAGCAACGACGGCAGCTACACAGCGCTCGCTAACTCACGAGCGGTTAGTTGCGTGCCAAACTTAGCGGCGCGCTGAGCTAAGTATTCAGTGACGTCGGCGGGCCAGAATACCAAACACGCTGCAAACATATCCGCCGGCGACGGAATCGCGAAGATTCGTTTTACCTCTTCCGGTGAGAGTTTAGCCACGGCGTCTACAAAGCGCAAGTGAGCGATTATCCAATTGCAGACTTTGCTCGCGTTTAGTGTACCACTATGCAATCGAATCTCGAATGTTGAATGCTTGCAGTATGATCGGATGTTAAACCATTGGTAGCGATCTTGCGCTCGTGCGAAATCAGCGAACCTGGCGAAGTCGCTATGTGACTGAATGTCCCAACTATTGCGTTTGCAGTATCCATTGTTGCGCCGGGACTCGCTAACGAAAGTCGACCACAATTCGTAGGTGAGATTGTAGGCGGTCGAAACGCTTACCAACTGAGCTTCGGTCAGATCACTCACGCCGATATGTAGGTGGTAGCCACAAGTGCTATTCACGCTGAAACCTAACTCTTCGGCACGGTCGCAGAACTTTTCGACTTCAGCCAATCCAGCATCACCGCACAACACCTCCGAAACGAATTCTTTGCCACTGATGCTACCGTCTTCTTTCGACGAAAAGCACACCTCGCCATCTAGATTGTGGAAGTCGTCACATTCGCTGGTTTCCAATTCAATGCCGAAGCAACGTGCACTCCCAGTTCTCCCATAGGTGTTCTCGCGCGGTCGAAACGCAATTGCTTCAAAGTCACCGGAAGTATCGCAATCGCAGCAGCAGCCATCTTCAGCGTAGTTGTCGCAATGGCAGATATTCTCGCAGCGCTCGCATGTAAAATAGTGGTCTTCGTAGCAGCTATTGCAAATCGTTTGCGAACGATCTCGACACGCGAAATCCTCGTTCGCAACTGCCTCTCCGCAGTCGTCGCAGGTCGTGAAATTGTCGTCGAAACAGCGTGCACAGTAGCAGCTATCGTTTTCGCATCTAATGTCGTTGACCGCTACTTCGCAGTCACAATGCTCGCAGATGCTATACAGTTCACAGTAGCAATCGTCGCAGAAGTGTTCCCCGTCGTCATTTGTTCGCGCCTCGGCATTCGGGATTACCTCGTTGCAGTTCTCGCAGCACGCTTGGCAGTCTTCGCAGCCGGTGCCTACATACACTTCGCCGCAGTCGCCGCAAACGTGAGCCGTTGTCTGATAGCAATCCGCACACAGGGCAACATCTTGGTCATCACACGCGACTGCGTCACGACCGCAGTAGCGGCAATACAGTGGCAGGTCCGCCGGACAAGCGGGGAGCGGCAATGGTTGGCGCTCAGTCTGCTGGTCCAAATGCGTCGGTAGCTCAAACGTCGGAATAGTTAGTTGCAGAAACGGCATCGGACTGCCTCGGTTAATTGATTGTAGTTGCAACTATAAAGTTATAGCCCCCGCTATAATGAACTGCAAGGCTCGTGCCCGCGATTAATCATTCGTACGCTAGTTGATTGCGCTTGCCGCCCACGGCGCGATGATTGCTTTCATTGCGACTACCCCCGGCGACCCATGCCTGAGCCGTTAAATGGCGACGCGTCTATTCGAGAGAAGGGGGAGGGGGTGCTATTTTCTGGCGCAAAAATGCGTTCGAGACCGGCCGCCCGCCGTGCAGGTTTTTTCGCGAATTAAAGTAGGGGTGGGTCAGACGCCCTTTGTTATTGGCAATCCCTTGGATCAAGCCGCCCTCAACTCTATCGCTCGTCTGCATTCAATCTGAGTCGCCACATCCTGAATTGTCGTTAGGGGGGCAACTCCGAAGTTCAGCCTGTTGGTTGTTCTCTCCTGCTGAACTCCTAACTTGCTGAAGCAAAGTTTCTCCGCATGCGTTAGCCTAGTCTTGACTTTTGAAGGCGTAAGACCGGTTTCCTTTGCTATTTTCTCAACCGAGTGCCCTTCGGCTCGCATTGCCAAGACTTGGCGATCTTTTGCATCGGTGAAATTGCATTCTAGCCAGCCTTCGATGTCTAGCTCCCCACCTGGTTTAAGAATTCCCTGCTCAACACCCATCAATATGTCTAACCAATTCCACACGCGCACAAAACGATCGTGGCCGACGACCTGATGAGAGTCTGGAAATTCTTTAGCGCGATCAAACTTGACGGAGCTATCAAGATCGATGCGCCAAGGACGAGTCGAAACTTCATACAATATGCCGTCCTCGCACTGGCAGCCGGTTGCTTCACGATAAACGCCAGCGTCGGCTTCTGTGATGTGGCGATTGTGACGGGTAAACCGATCGGGCTGAGACGACGCATTTTCTGTTGGCTGTTTCGATTCGCGGGTCTTCTTTTTCCTTGGTACAGCCGTGACACCGTGATTACGGTCTCCGCCATGCCAATGTGTCTTTCCATTGACGATTTCAGCCCATCCGAATTTAGCGTGCTCGATATAGGTTTTCGCGGTGTTCGCAAACCACTCGAAGACAGTTTTTACAGATTCGACTCCCCTCATTCTAAGATCGTCTCGCTCTTTTTTTGTCATCTTACGGGTTGCCGCCCCCCCGATCTCGCGAATCGAATTGGACGTTTCGCGTTGTCTCGGGTCGGGGAAGACAGTTCTTCCGTTTACCAATGGATGATTAGCGGTTGTCCGAGCTTTCTCGATTTCCACAGCTGCCGAATGCACGGCGATGGACATCAAGTCACCAGTGCGGTCGTTCTCACAGATTTTGCTAGATCGGAATAACGGCGCGAGCGACACCATGATGTCGTTTCGCGAATCGTTACTCGTGTGAACTCTATGCCACGTGCGGCAAAGTTCTAACTCGGTGACAACGTCATGTGACGTGCGTGGAATAGCCCCCACGTCATCGTAGTCCCAGCAACCCTGTCGCAAATGGCCTAACAGGTTTGCGACTTCATTAAATGGCAAATCACAGGTGAGACACGAATGTGATGATGACGCCCATTCCGTTTTTGGGGCTTGCCACGTCTTTCGTCTTCGCGGTTTTTCCCTTAGCGGCGGCGTCCAAAGAACAAGAGGATTTTCATCCTGCGGTACTAGAACGTTCGTTAGTTTCCACCATTTCTCAAGACTTGGTAGACGAATAGCCACCCCACCCCAAACTGTCGCAAATTTAGGTTTTCGGGCTAATCGGCCGTCAAAACACCGAGGGCATTTCACTGTCGGCGCATAGAGCTTCAGGGTGGGGGCGAAGGCGACAGTTTGGGTAGAAAGGTCTGCGGTTGCCACCTTTCAAAATCGGCCACTTTTACATGGAAAAGTAGAATTTTCGATATTTTTCGCCCTCGTGATCGCCAATCGATTGGATTTGGTCCCCTTAAATAATAGGTGGGCGATACGTCCATCGGCCGTCGGTGTTTTCACTTGCCTGGCGAACGCAGACGGTCCTTTTATTCCGATTTTGCCGGGCAAGGATTAGAACGAATGACGAAGGTATCAGAAGCAATTGGCAATTTTCTCAATCACCCAACCACACTGGCGGCACACAACAATCCGGCGCTTATCCGGCGTTGGAATTCGTCGATGGAGACGCAGATCAACGTCTCGACAAACGGCGAGCCGGTGGAGGGACGCAGCAACACCTACACCGATGGGCAGTTTACGTGGTGGAACATCCGAATGCCGAAGAAGGCCAATTCGGAACCGGAGTGGAATGACTACCAATTAAACTGGCCACTCGATTTGTATGCCGAAGGCATCGGTACAACGGGGTGGAACTTCATCGAGCGCGCAAGCATGTCCGTAGGTTTCGACTTTGATTCGATAGCAGGGCATGGTACTGGCCTGACTTCCGACGAACTTGAAGCGGTAAAAGAAGGGGTTACCGATCTCGACTACGTAAGCGTGCGACGATCTACAGGCGGCGCTGGCCTTCATTTTGAAGTTCCGTTGGCAAGTATTCCGACGCAGAACCACACCGAACATGCCAAGCTCGCAACGCTCATATTGGAAAAGATGAGCCGTGACGCGGATTTCGACTTCGCATCCGGGTTAGACGTTTGCGGTGGAAATATGTGGATTTGGCATCGCAAGATGACGCCGCAGAACGGCGGGCTTTCCCCGATTAAGGACGCGACGCGAACGCTGACCGTCGTTGATTTGTCGAGCGATTGGAAAGAGCGGATCAAGTCCGAGTCGCGAAAAGTGCAGCCTGCGAGCACCAACCCGGCCAACGGTGAGTTACTTATGAAAGCAATGAAGTACGCGGCCGAATGGGGAAATGCTAATCACGGCGAACGCAATAAGTCAGCTTTTAGATTAGCTGGCAATATTGCAGCCCTCGAAAATGAAGATCAGTCACGGCTAAGCGAGGACCAAATCTTCGATGTCATGCGGGTCTGGAATATGACCAATAATCCACCACTAGACGAAGGTGAACTTAGATCGTGTGTTACCGGCGGCGCGACTCGCGGAACTCCGCGTGAAGCAAAGGTGACGGGACCGACAAAGGAAATCACGATCAATCATGAACTTCATCGAATGGTTCGGGAGGCGTCGGTCGCGCTTGCCGACGCGGAAAATGTTTACCAGCATGGAGGCACACTTGTCGAGGTCGTGTATGGCGCTGAAAAGCCGACTCAATGCTTGCACGATAACGGTTCTCCGCAACTTGTACCCTTACCGAAACCCACGCTCGGGGTGCGGCTATCCCAATGCGTTTCCTGGTCAAGATTTGATGGGAGGGCGAAAGCGTGGAAGCCTGCCATGCCGTTAGAGGCTGTCGTGGCGGCTGTTCACGTCGCCAATCATTGGCCCGATGTTCCGATGGTGACTGGTATCGCAAGTTGCCCAATGCTGCGTGCCGACGGCAGTATTGCTATCGATTCGGGATACGATTCTGCGACGGGAATCTACATCGAAAGCAGTGCGGAAAGGTACCCGGCTTTGATGAAGCCTGATGTCGCAGTTGACACGCTCACAGACATCGTGCGTGATTTTCCGTTCGATACACCAGCGCACCGAAGTGCATGGGTATCCTTCGTAATTACGATGTTGGCGCGGCCCGCCTTCGCGGGGACGCCGCCACTCCACTTGTTTGACGCGAACGCACCGGGGGTGGGAAAGGGTTTAGTAACTGACGTTGCAACGATGATTGTCGAAGGACGAAAATCGTGTCGATATTCATGGTCAAAAGACAATGAGGAAACTCGAAAACTTATCACCACGGTTGCAATGTCCGGCTCGCCGTACCTGCTGTGGGATAACGTCAAGGGCACTCTTGGTGGACCGGCACTTGAACAGATGATGACGACCGGCCTTTGGGCTGACAGAATCCTGTCCATGAATCGTCAGGTCGTGGTGCCGATTCGCTTCGTTCCTGCCGCGACAGCTAACAACTGCCGCTTGACAACGGACATGGTACGACGTGTTTGCCGCAGCTATCTCAAGACGGATTTGGAGAATCCAGCGGAGCGTGACAACTTCCGCCACGCTAACCTACTCGCCTATGTAAAACAGCATAGGCCGGAATTGGTAATGGCTGCTTTAAGTATACCGGCTGGCTATGTTGCCGCTGGTAAACCGGACCAACATCTGCCGGGATGGGGTAGCTTCGAGGACTGGTCCGACCTCGTCCGAAGTTCAATCGTCTGGGCGGGCCTTCCCGATCCGGCTGAAACGCGGACGGTACTCCGCGAAAAAGCGGATGGTGAAACGGAGACGGTGCATGCGATTATCCAAGCCTGGCCGACCGAGCCGATCACAGTCGCGGACGCCATCAGAAAGGCAACAACGATGCCGGCTTTGGCCGAGGCCCTCGCGGAGCTGCCGGAACGAAACCGTTCGCAAGAACTTGGTAATCTGCTCCGTACCGTCCGCGACCGCAACATCGGTGGGAAGCGAATGGTGGGTGTCGGCACGAAGCCGGTCAAATGGCAAGTCGTCGAAGCCATTTCGGCGTAGCTTCACGATGGGCAAATCTTTAGTTGCCTGAATTGACCACCACCCACACCCGAAAAAGGTCTAAGAAATAAAGAATGTATTTCTTTTCGTTTCCCTAGACGCGTGATCGGGTGTGGGTGGTTGACGGGCACTTTACAGGAAGTCTGGCCGTCGCCGCGTGGCCATCGCAGGGTCAGTAAAACGCACTCGGCGGTGCGTTTCGTAATCTGCTAGTCCGACGCTCGTTCTGAGATCGGAATTCTTTTTAGTAGGAGAGAATCCAATGATTAATGCTTGTTTCACAGCGCCCGGCACGCCGGAAAGTCACGTTGAATCGCTACGTTTTTTAACCGTTAATGGCATCGAGGAAAAATATGATTTGAACCAGAGCCAAATTGAGAGAATAAGGAACGAACTCCGCGGCAAAACACTTCGCGAAATTTTATGGGCATATCCTGATGGCGCTCACTTCGATGTTCTCTTAAATTTGATAGGAACATTGAGATAGTCCGGCCAATTTGGTTCGTTGTGGATTAGACGACAAAACTTCATTTACGTAATTAGGAGCTGAGGGGTGGTAAAGGGAACAGTTAAAGAACCGAGTTATATTTCGCCAGACCGGCTTTACTCGCTAAAGGGCTTTTGGACCGCGTCTGGCATCTCGCCAACGCGAATTCGCGAGGCACGACGCTGCGGCATCGACCTGCCTTGCTTAGTCGTTGGAAAGCGGAAGTTTATACGTGGTTCCGATGGCATTGCGTTCATCGAACGGCTGGCAAGTAACTGCCAACTTCAAAGGTCATATTGCAAATGCTAGCCGTCGAAAATAAATCGAGGTAAAATAGGAGTGTTAAAAGCCCGAAAGGGAATTGTTCAGTAACTTAATTGCAGGACGCCGCAAGGCGTCGGTGTGGAGAATCCGCAAGGTCTCCGAGGTGGCGAACAACCGCCTTAACAACACCGGCGCTCTGCGGCGTCTTGTTTTGGGAGAATCAAGATGAGTGATGAAATTAGGGTCTACGTCATCGATAAAGGGCGCGCGAATTTATACATGCGTTACACCGACCCGATGACCAATAAGCCCGTTGAGCGCAGTGCGAAAACGTCGGATCGTGCTAAAGCATTGAAGACCGCTGCCAAGTGGGAAGCCGAATTGCAGGAGGGACGGTATGCCAAAGCCAATAAAATGTCGTGGGAAGAATTTCGCGATTACTACATTTCCAATGCCGTTGCTGGTTTAGCGAAAGGCAGCATAACCGCCTATGAATCGACGTTTAACGCGGTGGAGCGAATTTGTAATCCGAAGAAACTTGCCGAAATCACGACTCAGCGCGTGACGGCATTTGCTACAGAGCTTCGCAAGGAGGGATTGGCAGAGGCGACCGTCGCGAGACACCTACGTCACTTGAAAGCTTCGATGCGGTGGGCGAATCGCGAAGGGCTTTTGAACGTCGTTCCGAAATTCACCATGCCAAAGAGGGCCAAGGGAGCTAAAGTGATGCGGGGTCGTCCAATCACGCTGGAAGAATTTGAGCGGATGCTTTCAACCGTCGAGAAAGTTGTCTCCGCCCCCGCTGCTGAATCATGGAAATTCTATCTCCATGGTCTGTGGGAAAGCGGCTTACGCCTTTCTGAATCGTTAACTCTTCGATGGGACGACGCACCGGGCGCAATCGTAGTCGACTTCACTGGTAAGCGACCGTTACTCCGAATCCCGGCTGAAGTAGAAAAAGGTAACACAGACCGGCTTATGCCGATTACACCCGCATTTGCGTCCATGCTACAAAGCGTCCCAGCACAAAAAAGGCGAGGCCGCGTCTTCCGCCTGTTAGCCGACGATGGCACTCCGTTTCCCGTAAAGCGATGGGACGTTGGCCAAGTAATTGGCGAGATTGGCAAACAGGCCGGCGTGATAGTCGATGAAAAGATGGTCGATGGGGAACCGAAGCGAAAGTTCGCGACCGCTCACGACCTGCGGAGAGCGTTTGGGCGACGGTTGGCCGACAAAGGGGTAAAGTTACACGACTTGCAGCAGCTAATGCGGCACGAAAACATCGAAACCACAATGAAGTACTATGTCGGGCGGGACGCGATAGCGGCGTCAGAAGCTCTTCAAAGTATTTTAGGTGACACTTTAGGTGACACCCCTACGGCTGAGAGTTTGCAGGTCGAAGATAAAGCCCTAGAATTCCAGGGTGTTAGAATGGACAGAGCCGGGATCGAACCGGCGACACCAGGATTTTCAGTCCTGTGCTCTACCAACTGAGCTACCTGTCCGGTAGCCTCCATAATAAGGAAAACTGCTCCACTGTAAATGGCAGCGGAGAGGCGAATGCACGGCGATTTTGCCAACTTGGGGTTCTTTCAACGGCGTATCAGGAACCGTGCCATTTTCCTGAGCGCCATCGCCGCATTTTTTCTATTTGCGATGCCGCTACTGGCGGATGTCACCCCGGAAAGTCCGGAAGTCCAAAAGCTCGTAAACTCCGGCTTGGCGTTTCTCGAGAAGCCGGTCGACGAGCAAAATGCGAACAAGCTCGGCGGCAAGTGCCTCGTCGCTCTTGCTTTTATCAAGGCCGGCAAACCCGATCATCCGCTGGTCGCACATGCCGTGGAGGCGTGCGATCTCCAAATGCACCCCAAAGCGTCCGACAGTCCGCTAGACATGTACAGCAATGGGCTGGCAATCATTTTCCTGTGCGAATTGGCGCCCCACAAATATGCGCGTGAAATCGAGTACTTCCTCGATCAGCTCAAAAAACGGCAGAAAGAGCACGGCGGTTGGGGCTACAACGAGCTGCAAACCGGCGACACTTCGCAGACTCAATATGGAACGCTCTCGTATTGGGAGGCGAACCGCCGAGGCTTCGGCGTCGATGGAAGCTCGGTAGATAATGTCGCCAATTGGTTACTGAAAACCCAATCACCCGAAGGCGTCTGGGGATACCAAGGACAGGTAGCGCCGACGGACACGCCGATCACTCAGACCGAAACAAACTGTTCCATGTTGGCGGCCGGGCTTGGCAGCACGTACATTTGCGCCGACCTGTTCGGCATGCGTCCAAAAGCCACCGACGAAAAATCCGGAGAGAATGCCGCCAACAGTCTTCCCGCCGCGCTTCGCCCCGTGCTCGAGGCGGGCCAAGGCGGAGAGGTCAAACACTTCCGCCCCGTGCATGCCAGCCCCGCAAGAATCCAGCAGGCCATCACGCGCGCCCAACAATGGATGACTAAGAATTACTCCATTGATATGCAGTCTAAGACTTTCTATTACCTCTACGGTTTAGAGCGATTTAAAAGCTTTCAGGAATCATTCGACCGCACGCAAGATCCTTCTCCCAAGTGGTATAACGACGGTTACAAGTACTTGGCTTCGTCGCAAGCCGCCAACGGCAGTTGGACTGGCTATTGCGGCGCTAGTTGTGACACTGCCTTTTCAATTCTCTTCCTGTTGCGCTCCACGCAAAAAAGCATTCACGCCAAGCTTGGCGAAGGCAGCCTGCTTGCTGGGCGCGGCTTGCCCACGAACCTGTCGCGCGCGAAATTGCACAACGGGGAGTTAGTCGTCGAACAAGTGCACACCAGGGTCGACGAGCTGCTCTCGATGATCGACAGCGGCGACGATGCAAAGCTCGATGACCTGGCACGAGATCCCAGCCAGTTGGTCGTAGAACACGTAGACAAGGAAAGCGCTCGCCGGTTGCGACAACTCGTCCACGGCGGCGAGCCCGAAGTGCGGCTGCTGGCCGTCCGAGCGCTGGGCCGCACCGGCAACCTCGATTACGTGCCGTCGCTGCTTTACGCGCTGACCGACCCCGATCGTCGCATCGTGCTCGAAGCGCGCAACGAGCTTCGTTTCATAAGCCGCAATTTCGATGGGCCCGGACCGCCAGACGATTACACCGAAGAACAGCGTTATCAAGCACTCGATTTGTGGAAGAAGTGGTACCTGGCAATTCGCCCCAACGCTGTTTTGGAAAAATAGGGGCTCCATGGCCAAGGTACGATCGCGTTCGAAAAATCAACTGCGGGTGAGTTCCTTCGACCGAGTGTCCACGTGGATTCTGTCGATGCTCGTCGTGACCTGTGTCTCGGTCGCCGCGCTCTTCATCATCTATTTCAGTCGCAAATTACTGATCACCGATTTCGCTGTCCCCGTGACACCAATCGCCTCAGGTGGCGGCGGAACCGGCGGCAAAGGCGGAGCAGTCGGCGGCGGCGACCTGGAACCGCCGAACGCCGAAGATGCCGCCGCGGTCGAAGAATCCCAAATTCAAGATACGCTTTCCGCGCTCACCTCGGCCGTCGCCAGCCGAACCGCCGTTCTCACCGATGAATCCATCGATGTCGACGAAACGACCCAAGCCAAGGGCGATGGCCGCACGCCTGGCTCCGGCGGTGGCCGCGGTGGCGGAGCGGGCGGTGGTATCGGCTCAGGCTTTGGCCCGGGTCATGGCGGCGCCGAGCCTCGCCGCGAAATTCGTTTTGAACCGGCAACGCTTCTCGAATACGCCCAGTGGCTAGACTTTTTTAAAATCGAACTCGGCGTTCTGGGTCAGGACAATCAGGTCTACTACGCTTATAATTTAAGTCATGACAAGCCCGACGTTCGCGTCGGCGATCCTGCGAAAGAAACTCGGCTGTACATGAATCCTACAGACAGCCAGTTTGCAGCGCTCGATCGCCAGCTAGCCGACAAGGCCAGCATCGCAAGCAAAGGCCAAATCATCCTGCAATTCTTTCCGAACGAGGCGCAGGCGATTTTACTCAATTTGGAACAGAAGCAAGCCGGGACGCGCAAGGCCGAGACCATTCGCGGCACGGTCTTCCGCGTCACCCACTCGGGAAACAACTTCGAATTCAGCGTCGCCGATCAGACTTATCGGTAGCAGCGCGATTGTCGGCCCCACTCGGGCCGCCGATTATGCGTGCATCGAACGTTTGACTCTCGACGTAAGTCCCGCCTGCGCATGCATGAGTGCTAAAAGCTTTATCGCCGAGCTCGATCGCCGCAAGCTGCTTTCCGATCGATTGATGGCGAAGCTCCGCACGTCGGTCGCCGAGATCCATAAGCCCCTCTCGGCCGACGCCCTTGCTAAATTCCTCGTTCAAAAAAAGCTCCTGACCAGCGATCAGGCCAACGACGTACTTAGCGGTTTGACGTTAAGCGGCATCAACCTGGCAGAAGTCGACACCGACAGCCCCATCGCCAGTGAGGCGAATGATGCCAGCTCCGTGCTGTCGTCGCACATCGGCACGGGGACAGTCGTCCACCAACCAACTGCCGTCGACGATTCCGACGACGAGATTCGGCTCGCGCCCATTCAGGACGAAGAAGAAGGCATCGTCCGCCTGGTGCCTCTTAGCGACGACGTTCAATCCATCCAGCAGAAACCGCTTGAGGAACTCGACTCGGAAGATGACCTCCTCTCCGGCGATGAAGATCAAGAGTTGGAGCTCGAACCGCAAGCCGAAGAGGTACCCACCGCATCTCGACAACGACGACGCGAGCGGATTATCGAAGAGCCTCTCGAGCCAAGCTCTTTGGACGCCGAGATTTCTTTTGGCCGTGAATCCGCCTCCGCGGGCGGAGCAACCGCGGCTCCTCCGACCGCCCATCAAAAAGCCGCGATCCGCCGCATCGCCGACCGAAAGAAAAAAGGCAAACCCACCAAAGGGAAAAAACGCTGGGACGCTCCGATCATCCTGTTCGGTGGCGGCACCTTGGCGTTCCTCATCCTTGCCGGCGGCATGATCTGGTTTCTGATCTTCCGCGAATCCGGCGATCAAATGTTGATGCAAGCCCGCGAGGCCGCCAATAGCGGCGCGTACCCACAGGCCATTCAGCACTTTCAGGATTTTCTCACCGCCTCGCCCAGCCACCCAGAGCACAGTGCAGGTCGCGTGGAATTGGCGATGGTCCGGATTCGGCAGGCGACCGATTCGCACGAATTCGCTCCAGCGCTTGCGACAGCCCAAACCGAGCTCAAAGCGATCGAGGACGAACCGGCCTTCGACAACGCGCACAAAGAGGCGGCGGCGCTCCTGCCGCAAATTGCAGAAGGTCTCGCCAAACAAGCTGAGCAATCGCCGCCAACTTCGGATGGGGCCAAAAAACTGGTCGAACTCTCGAATCAAGCACTCGAACTTTGCAACAACGTAGCCTACGTGCCGAAAACACTTCGCGACGAAACCCGCCTTGCGAACGTTCGCGACGCGCTCGAACGCATCGAGCTCCGCCAAAAGTCACAATTCGCGCTCGACGAATGCATCAAGACGATGGAAGAAGCAGTCGCCGCCGCAAAGCCGATGGACGCTTACGCAGCGTACGCGAAGCTGCTCTCCGAACACCCCGAGCTCGCGACAGAAGCCAGCTTGGCAGAGGCCGTCAAAAAAGTAACCTCCGCCGAACAAGCTGCTATAAATTTCGTAAGCGAGAAAAAACCGGCCGAAACCGCCGAGCGCCCGACTCCTTGGCTCGCCGCACTTGCCGTCGCGAATCGGCGCCTCGCGGGGACGGCGCCCGGCGTCAGCGGCCCGGCCTGTATCCGCGTTGACGGCGCGATCTACGGCCTGGAGGCCGCCACCGGCCAGCTCTTGTGGCGTCGCTATGTCGGTTATCAACCAGCCGGGTGGCCAATTCCGCTCGGCCACGACATCCTTATCTCAGACACCGCTCGGCATGAGCTGCTACGGCTCGAAGCCGCCACCGGCAAACTCATTTGGCGGCAATCATTCGATGAGCCGTTCGACGAGCCGCTCGTTGTCGACGACCGCGCCTTCGTGCCATCGAACTCAGGTCGGCTCTATGTCGTCGATCTCAAATCAGGCGAACGCACCGGATTCCTCAAATGCCCACAATCACTCCATGTCGCGCCCGCGATTGATCGCACCAAAACCCGCCTTTATCTCGCGGCCAATCGTGCCACTGTTTACTCGTTGAGTTTGCCCGACCTGAAGTGCAACGGCGTTTACTTCCTTGGGCACGCTCCGGGCGCAATTCAAGCACCGCCGTTGCTCGTAATGGATAAGCTTGCCATCGTCGAAAACAACGGTGTCGAAACCAGCCACCTCCATCTTCTTGCGCCCGACAACAAAGGCACCCTCACAAAAGAACAGGCAAAACGCCGCCTTGCAGGTCTCGTCACTTCGCCACTCTTGACGACCGGCCGTGGTTTGATCGTGACCACCGATCGGGGTCAAATCGAAGTGTATGACATTGCCGCAGGCAACGAAGGTGAAGTGCTCACCCCAGTCGCGACCCGCGATGCGACAGGCTCCGAACCCGTGACGCGTCATGTTGCGTTAGTCGGCAAAAACGTGTGGGTCGCAGATACCCAACTCACGAAGTACAACATTGTACCGACCGGCAGCCGACTGCCTGTCGAGGAGATCGAAAACAACTTTGCCGGCGCGACGTTCGATCACCCGCTCATCCCGATGGGCGCAACGTTGATCGAGGTCCACCGCCCCAAAGGCCAAGCCGGCGCCGTTATCGGTGCGATCGACACCAAAAACGGACACACCTTATGGGAAGTTCAAGTTGCAATGCCCCCAGCGGGCGCCGCGGTCGTCGACGCGCAGGCAAAAGCGATCACCGTGGCAAACGCCGCTGGCTTTGCATTCCGTTTTGACGAAAACGCAATTCGCGCCCGCGTCCAAGACCAGCCGTTGCCCGCTCAACTCGCTCCGCCTCAGCTGCCTGTGCTGAGCACGAGCACCGATCTCGGCCAGGGTAGGGCGGCATTTTCCGCTGCCGGGTCGGATTCTCTCTTGCTTTACAATCCTGCCGCCGGAGCGGGCGCGAAATGGGTCCATCTCGACAGCCCGCTCGCCTGCAAACCGACGTCGTTCGGCGCCGGCATCCTGCTCCCACTCAAGATCGGCCAGGTGTTCAACCTGAACTCCGCCGACGGCGCACGATTGGCCGCGCCGTTTCAACCACGCGTCGACCTCCAAACCCCGCCCGCATTCGCACCCGCAACGGCAGTGAACAACGACAACCGTCAATTCGTGATCACCGATGGTGTAAAAAAAGTGTACTTGGTCGCCCTCACCGAAAGCCCGCAGCCGCACTTGGAAGCAGTGAAAGAGGGCGAGGCCGGCCCTCGCCCAATCACCACCCCGTTCGTTGTGCTTGGCGACACCGCGCTCGCCGTTGCCGGCGATTCCCGCCTCGTGAAATTCAAACTCCCCTCGTTGGAAACGGCCGGCGAATCGAACTTGCCAGCACCACTGGAATGGGGCCCGTACGCAGCGAATGATGTCGCGCTCGTAGCAACGTCGGATCAAAAACTACTCGCACTCACGGCGAATGGCGAACCGCGCTGGCAAGCGAGTCTTGAAAACGGCCCGCTCGCGGGTCCGCCGCTGGTACTTCCCGACGGCGTCTTACTCGCCTACCGCAAGGGCATCCTCGAGCGTCGCTCGCTAGCCGATGGCAAACCGCTGGCCACCCGAAACGTTGAACAGCCGTTGGCGACGGGGCCCGTCGCGTTCCTTCAGAAACTGGTTGTCACTGGCAACGATGGTGCAATTCTGGTCGTTGATCAACCCGAGCAAAAACCGGGGGGATAGTCCCTGTGCCACGACTTCGGTTGCTCATCCTGCTGATTCTCGCGTACTCGTTGAGCGGCAACATCGCGCGTGCGGCCGACGCCAAACCGCCGGTCCCCCAACGTTTGCTCGACCGCACGCCGTTCGATCAAGTAATCCTCAACCAAGCGAACGGCGGCAAGGTCCTGGAGGTTTTGCCGCTGAGCCTTCCGCAAGGCGCTCCGGCGCAAATCCCCGCGACGGGTGACTTAAAAGTCCGCCTGCTCGATCGTCCCACCGAAGAGTATCAAGTCGCCTGGCCGAACATTACCCAAATCCGATCATTTGGCCAGGTGCTTCTCGACGAAGCGCAACGGCTGACGGCCGCCGGCAAATTCGATGAAGCATTCGATTACTATGCCAAGCTCGGCGTCGAATTCCCGACGCTTCCCAATCTCAACGAAGCGGTCTGCAACTATCTGCGACTAAACGCGCTCGCACTTGATCACGACAAGCAATACGATCGAGCGCTCGCG
>JABDGM010000041.1:0-179 GCA_013286045.1 Planctomycetota bacterium
GTCCGATAGCCCCGCAATGAGTGCCGACGGTAGCGTCGTGGCCTTTCGCAGTGTTGCCACCGATATTTCTGCACTCAATGGAGGCAATAGCTACAACGTATTTGCGCGAAACCTTATTTCCGGTACGACGCAACTGGTTAGTGTTGGCTCACGAATACTACATATCGACCGTCCGCGCT